>JBPCUG010000206.1:0-2606 GCA_051011275.1 Cyclobacteriaceae bacterium
ACCTGTACCTAAAGAGGCAATATTACTGGTTAGCTTCAAACAATAACCCCCATTCATCAAATTACCAAAAGCTTTACACGGTTTCTCGTGCCAGCTTCCTAATCATTTTAAAAAGTTACATGTGTGGCTTGAATGATGTAAATGACTATTTGCCAAGGGCTTTGATCATTAAATTCGCAAACGCAAGAGATCAATGCTTTTTAAAATGGAGTTATTCTGTAAAATGCCTAAGTTCAGGCTGTTGCTGTTTGGTTTGTTTGCCGTATCGGCTTTTAGGCCGGTTATGGCACAAGGGGAGCAACCCATTTGCAGCCCCCTATTTGCTTCAGATTCTATCCTGGAGCTAAATATCGCTGCAGATTTCAAAACCGTTAATAAAGAAAAACTCAAAGATCCATCTTACGTACCAGCAAATCTTTGGTACTTGTCCCAGGTTGGAGATACTGTTTCAATGGATTTAAAAATCAAGGCGAGGGGTGTATTTAGAAAAAAATACTGCACCTTTCCTCCTTTAAAATTGAACTTCTCTAAAAAGCAAAACGAGAACACCATTTTCCAGGGCCAGGATAAACTGAAGCTGGTTACTCATTGTCGAGACCAATCCTTTTATCAATCCTACATTTTCAAAGAGTACCTAGCTTACAAGATGTTCAACCTGCTCTCAGATAAAAGTTTTAAAGGAAGGCTGGTCAGAATAAACTATTCTCCCACTGAGAAGGACCAAGAAACATTAACCAAATATGCGTTCCTGATCGAAGATCAACATGCTATGGCTGATAGAAATGGGTCCCTTTTGATCGGAACCTCCGGAATTCATCCTAAATATGTAGACTCGTACAATTATGGCTTGATGGCTGTGTTTCAATATATGATTGGGAACACTGATTGGAATGTTCCTTCGCAACACAACGTAAAACTGCTAAAGTCAAAAGACCACAATCAAACGCAACTGGCTGTAGTTCCTTATGATTTTGATTTTGGAGGCATCGTTAACACAACCTACTCTTCTCCTGATCAAAAACTACCGATCACCAATGTAACTCAACGATACTACCGAGGTTATTGCCTTGATCAGGAGACCTACGAAAAGATCAGGGACGTCTACAATGAAAAGCGAGAAGCACTAACACAACTTTACGGAGACTTTAATCCTCTGGAGGAGAAAGAGCGGAAGAGGGCAACAAAATTTTTAGACAGGTTTTACAATGTGATAAATAGTAAATATTTGTTTGAGCGCGAGATCATTGAAAAATGTCGCGACGATTACTATTAGGTTATAAACCTGTTTGAGTTTTCAACGAAGGTCAGTGTGCTTAACCTACGGTGAAAATTGCAAATTTACACCTAGGGCAAAGATAGTTTTGCGAAAATCGCAATTTTGAAATTCCATCTATACCTCAGGTTTGGAAAATTGCTCAAAATGTTGATATATTAATTTATTAAATCCTCCCGAAAAAATTATGGAAGTCAACAAGGATGTACAGCAGTCCATTCTAGAAGCTATCAAAGAGCAATTGAATCCGGCAATTTCCCTTGTTGATGAGCTAGCCGATTGTCTAGATATCAGTAAGGACAGTGCCTATAGACGGATAAGAGGTGAAAAGATGTTTGATATAGAAGAGATTAAACTGATCACGCTTAAATATGACCTGTCTCTTGACCGAATATTTAATCACGAAAAAAGCACAGTTACTTTCAATTCCCAGGCCATCAATTTCACCGATTTTACTTTTGAAAAATATCTTGAATCAGTCTTAAACAATTTGTCTCTGATTGTAGGGTTAGACAATAAGGAACTACTTTATTCGGCTCGAGATATTCCGATCTTTCACTATTTCCAGTTTCGAGAGCTGGCAGCTTTCAAAATATACTTCTGGCTTAAATCATATTTGAATGATCCTTCATTAAATGATAGACAATTCCAGCTTGAACAATTACCATCGCAATTACACAAGCTAATCGGTTTAGGAGAAAAGATATGGAAAGCCTACAGCATGCTTCCCAGCACGGAAATTTGGAGCCACGAAACAGCAAATATTTCTTTACGACAAATTCAATACTATCATGAGAATGGAATGTTGTCGAACGAAGACGCTCAGGTGCTTTGCACCCAATTCGGACAAATGCTTGATCACATTAAGCTTCAGGCCGAACATTCTTCGAAGCTCGATGTAGGGCAGGACGTTGGGACCTCAGAAGTTGACTACAAAATATACCTCAGCGAGGTAGCCATCGGGGATAATGCCATATTGTTCAAAATGGGCTCAAAAAAAATATCTTTTCTTTCCTTTAATAGTTTGAGCTACCTCAGCACAAGTGACGAAAACTTTTGCAATCTTATTGACGAAAACTTTCTCAATCTAACCCGTAAATCTGTCCTTATAAGCGCCACCTCCGAAAAATCACGCAACCGCTTTTTTAACAATGTGACAGAAAAGTTGGCAAGCCTAAAGTCTAACCTCTCTTACAGCCAGGAAAGAAAACCCATTTGAGGCTGACAATACAGTGGGGGTAACTTTGCTGTAACATCCAAAATGCGGAGGCCTTCAATGGGCAAACATTGCAACAAAATTAATACGCCTAAACTCCATCTTAGCGTTTGGAAT
>JBPCUG010000207.1:0-3137 GCA_051011275.1 Cyclobacteriaceae bacterium
CTTAAAAAAACACGCACTTTTGTAGACAAGAAACTATAGCTATCTCAAGGCGCTACTTACCTCTCAAATATGAATTCCAATACCTTTAGGGCCCAGGCCCATCTGTTGGTTGACTGGATGGCCGACTATCTGGAAAACATCGAAAAGTTTCCAGTGAAGTCTCAAGTATCTCCGGGTGAAATTTATAGTAAACTTCCTCAGTCTCCACCCTCTTCCGGGGAATCTATGGAGGCTATCATAGCTGACTTTAAAGAGGTTATTTTACCTGGTATCACCCATTGGCAGCATCCGCACTTTCATGCTTATTTTGCTGGCAACTCAAGCTTCCCCTCAGTGCTTGCCGAAATGCTTACTGCAACCATGGGAGCGCAATGTATGCTTTGGGACACCAGCCCTGCAGCAGCGGAACTTGAGGAACGAGTGTTGGAATGGCTAGGCCAGATGTTAGGCCTCCCATCAGGGTTTACCGGAGTCATTCAAGATGGGGCATCCACTGCCACATTATGTGCGTTGCTTACGGCTAGAGAAAAATACAGCGATTTCACTATCAACAAGTCGGGAGCTGCCGCCAATCATAAGTACCGGATCTACTGTTCGACAGAAACCCATTCATCCATAGAGAAGGCCGCACAAATTGCCGGATTGGGCAGTGAAAATGTAGTTAAAGTTGCAGTTGATAAAAAATATGCAATGGAGTCACGGGCCCTGGAGTTGGCTATCGAGCAGGATCTTGACCAAGGCTTTCGACCGCTATGTGTGATAACTACATTGGGTACCACCGGATCAACTGCCATTGACCCCTTACCCGAAATTGCTGCTCTCACTCAAAAACAACAACTGTGGCTACACGTAGATGCCGCTTGGGCGGGAACGGCTTTGGTGCTACCCGAATATCGCTGGATGATCGAAGGCCTGGAGCATGCGGATAGTTTTGTTTGTAATCCGCACAAATGGATGTTTACCAACTTCGATTGTACTGCCTATTTTATTAAGGATCCTGATGCGCTACAACGTACTTTTAGTGTTCTCCCTGAATATCTTCGTACTCAAAACCAAGGCCAAGTAAATAATTACAATAGTTGGGGCATTCCTCTCGGCCGCAGGTTTAGAGCATTAAAGTTGTGGTTTGTCATACGAGAGATGGGATTAGACGGTATCCGTGAAACCATTAGCAATCATATCTCTTGGGCTAAACAATTTGCTCAATGGGTTGAGGAACATCCGGATTTTGAGCTTTTGGCTCCTGTCCCCCTGGCTCTTGTTTGCTTTAGGTACAAACCAGGTCAGGTGAGTGATGAAGAGCAGCTTGCCGATATAAATCGGAGGCTGTTGGAGCGATTAAATAAGTCGGGTAAAATGTACTTGACTCATACCAAACTTTCAAGTAAGTACACATTACGATTAGTAACTGGACAAACGAATCTTCAAGAGCACCACATTAAGGAGGCTTGGGATTGGGTGCAAGAGGCGGTGGAGCATTTGAATAGCTCAGAATAGATAATTGGATACTGATTTTCAGGGCTTGTATTATCCAGGGATGTTTTGTACTTTTTAAAAAACAATCTAAGTAGCATGGATGAAATAATCGACTCTCCCTCACAAGATGAACGCCCAAAAGCCCGTCATGGTTGTGTTACTGCATGGCTCATTTTCATGATCGTAGTAAACTCAATAGTTGCAGTAATGTATCTTTTCAATGGCTCAGCAATGATGGCTGCTCTGCCTGACGTAAATATTTCTCCGTCAATAATTATGGTACTTGGGTTTGTCGGAATATTAAACGTCATTTTTGCCATTATGCTTTGGAAGTGGAAGAAGTTAGGTTTTTGGGGCTTTATCGCTTCTTCCCTTGTCAGCTTTGGCATAAACATGAACATCGGACTTGGCATTGCCCAATCACTCTTTGGTCTTATTGGTGTTGGATTGCTTTTTGCTGTCCTACAAATAAAGCAAGATCAGGTATCGGCTTGGGACAATATGGAGTAACGCAAAAACAGGTCCGTCTAAAATATGTAGCCTATTACTAATTGCTATTCACAATTGGCTTATACTTCCACTTCACTACTTTCTTCTGTATAGGCTTCAACCGGAATACAGCTGCAAAACAGATTCCTATCCCCATACGCGCTATCGATACGACTCACTGATGGCCAAAACTTATTGTCAGCCACAAAAGGTAGCGGGTAGGCAGCTTTTTGCCGGCTATAGGGAAAATCCCAGGCATCACTCATCACCACGACCGCTGTGTGAGGTGCATTTTTCAATACATTGTTTTCCTGATCAGCAGTCCCTTGCGCAACCTGCTCTATCTCTTTTCGGATCTCGATCAGCGCTTCGCAAAACCTATCCAGTTCTTCCTGGGTCTCACTCTCAGTCGGCTCGATCATCATGGTACCCGGTACCGGAAAGGAAACCGTGGGTGCATGAAAACCATAATCCATTAATCGTTTAGCAATATCTTCCACCTCAATCTGGTAGTCCTTAAATCCTCTACAATCAATGATCATTTCATGTGCTGATCGACCGTTTTTGCCCGTGTACAGAACCTGATAATGACCATCTAAACGCTCCTTTACATAATTGGCATTTAAGATAGCTAGCTGAGTAGCTCGCTTTAAGCCCTTCGCTCCCATCATCGAAATATATGCGTAAGAAATAGCCAAAATACTAGAGCTGCCCCAAGGAGCCGATGAAATAGCAGGTATTGCATGATCAGGTCCCATCTTTATGACCGGACTCCCAGGCAAAAATGTTTTCAAATGTTCAGCTACACAAATGGGTCCCATTCCAGGGCCACCACCCCCATGGGGTATGCAAAAAGTTTTGTGCAAATTTAAATGGCAGACATCGGCTCCTATCCTTGCTGGGTTAGTCAAACCTACTTGCGCATTCATGTTGGCGCCATCCATATACACTTGACCGCCATGATCGTGAATGGATTGGCAGATCTCTTTGATCTTCTCCTCATACACACCATGAGTGGATGGATATGTCACCATCAAAGCAGCCAAACTTTCCCGGTGTTCCTGAGCTTTAGTCATCAGGTCCTCAAGATCAATATTGCCCTGGTCATCACATTTTACAATCACCACCTGGCCGCCGGCCATCACCGCGCTAGCAGGATTAGTGCCATGAGC
>JBPCUG010000208.1:0-4968 GCA_051011275.1 Cyclobacteriaceae bacterium
ATCTATACCTTGTTTGAGGGTGTTGCCGGAGTATCTGAGATAGATTCGATAATGAAATTGGGAATGGCTCATCCCATGGGACCATTGCAGCTGGCAGATTTTATTGGGCTTGACGTTTGTCTTGCTATCCTAAGAGTATTACATAACGGGTTTGGCTCTCCTAAGTATGCTCCGTGCCCCTTATTGATAAATATGGTTACAGCAGGTAATACGGGGATCAAATCAGGGCAAGGATTTTATTCATGGGCCCATGGCACTAAAGAATTAGTAGTGGCGGAATATTTCAAAAAATAATGGCTTTACTAAAACGAATACTGATCATTTTTTGGCTCTGTGGGTGCTATTCATTTGTGAATGGTCAAGCCGAGATCAATCATGAAATAAAGGAGTATATGGAACTGGCTTTGGACCAAATGCATGATGAAAATTACCAGGCTGCCAACCTTACTTTTCGCAAAATATTGGCCTCAGGTGAGGTGATCCCCACGGATATGACATTTCTTTTTTCCCATACCTTATATATGATCGATCAGTTTCAAAATAGCAAAAATTTCCTGGACAAATATTTTCGGCTCACCGGCCGGGGAGGAAAATACTATAGTGATGCTGTGGAGCTAAAGCGCGTCTTGGACAAAGAGATCGAAGAAATATTAAGCTGCAGCCTTTGTAACAGTCATGGTTATCGTCTGCAACCTTGTACCGTCTGTCATCAGACGGGCACCATCTCACACACCTGCTCCTTTTGTCAAGGAGTTGGAGTGACACTTTGTAAGGTGTGCGATGGTTCGGGTGTGCTTATAACTAAGAATCCTTTAGGTGAAGATCATTACCAAACCTGTCAAAATTGCGAAGGCAAAAGTCAGGTAGATTGTAAAGTATGCGCTGGCAAGAAGGTGAAGATATCCAAGTGTTCAGCCTGCAACGGGACACATTTTCAAGCAACCGAGACCCTTTGCGACCATGAGGATGAGGTATCCAGTTATTGACAAAACTTGCTATAAGTAATATCCGCTTTATCCACCTTTAGATCCCTAGCTTTAGCAAAGTCGGCACAAGCACCTTTGTTCTGTTTTAGAAAGCTTCTCAAAGCGCCACGGTACAAAAATGCTTCACCATATTGGGGATTCAATTTAATAGCCGTGTTATAGCCATTCATTGCTTCGTTCTTAAGCCCCATTTTGTGGTCCGACCGCGCCTTTAGAAAATAACTTTGGGGGTTATCCTTGTTATTGCTAATGGCTCGTTCGTAATAAGCGCTAGCACTTTTGTAATCTTGTTTGTTGTAATAGTAACCTCCTAGGCTAGAGCAAGCCTGTACGTTCTTAGGGTCTAATTCCAAGACTTGCTCGAAATCAGCCCGAGCTAGCTCTGCAAGTTCCAATTCCTCATAGGCCCTACCACGATTGTAGTATGATTTGATATGATCCGGGTTGACTTGTAAATACTGGTCATAATGTTTTACCGCCGTCTCATAATCCCCACTCTTAAAGAACTGATCGCCTTCCTGGGAGTTGGTGTCGGTACAACCAGCCAGCAACCCACAAACCACTACAATAAAAATAAATACTCTCATTTTAACCGGTATAAGGGACAAAGGTAACCTATTTTATCCAACCGAAGTGACGGAAGTAAATTTTTTAAGTATGCGCGTCATCTTACCCATTTGTGGTGATCTTTAGGTGAGCCGCGATCCCCTCATTCTTAAAAGCTTCATCCAGATGTTCCTTTAATTCAGCTATGACTCGCTTGCAGACTTCCTTTTCTACTTTCTTCTTTAAAGTGGCATGGCTCATTGAAGTAGTGAGTAGGGAACCAATAAACTTGCCTTTCTGATGCTTTACAACTTCCTCCGGGTTCAATACATCTATTGCTATACTTATCTCTGCCATCTGATCTTACATTAGTACCCTTAAACAGCCACCGTATTTTCCCTTAGCGCTTGATTGAGTGAAGTCTTAAGATCAGTGCTTGCTTTCCTTTTTCCTATGATCAAAGCACATGGTACCTGAAACGAGCCGGCTGGAAATTCCTTTGTATAGCTCCCTGGAATTACCACTGATCTCTCCGGTACATAGCCTTTGTACTCCATCCGTTCCTCACTGGTTACGTCTATGATCTTTGAACTTGCTGTTAAGGTCACATTGGCCCCCAGTACAGCCTCTTTACCAATATGTACACCTTCTACCAAAATACACCGCGATCCGACAAACGCTCCGTCCTCCACGATCACCGGTGCCGCTTGTACCGGTTCCAATACACCACCAATTCCTACGCCGCCGCTTAAGTGTACATCCTTGCCAATCTGGGCGCAACTTCCGACAGTGGCCCAAGTATCAACCATAGTACCACTGTCAACATAGGCGCCAATGTTTACGTATGAAGGCATCATTACCACTCCTTTGGCTAGGTAAGCTCCATAGCGGGCCAAGGCATGCGGTACCACTCTCACGCCCTTTTTATCATAGTCCTTTTTGAGGCTCATCTTATCGTGAAACTCGAATGGTCCCACTTCCATTTTTTCCATCGATCGCAATGGAAAATAAAGTATCACTGCTTTTTTGATCCAGTCATTTACTTGCCAAACTCCATCCACAGGATGAGCTACACGTATTTTACCCTGATCCAACCGCGCTATTATTTCATTGATCGCATCTTTAGTGGCAGGATCATTTAAGGCCTCACGGTTATCCCATGCATGTTCTACAATCTGCTTCAATTCCATAAAATGTTCGGTTTTATTCTTAAAATGCTTTAATTCAAGGCCACAACATGCGGATCGTATTAGCCTCCATATTGAAACCGGTAGATGACACCAGAATGTACGAAAAACTGGCCCAATCCATCGCCGAAACAAATAAATATGAAATAAATATCATAGGGTTTCGCTCAAAAGTTCCTCTTAACCACAGCTCTATCAGATCTTTTCCTCTTTTTGATTTGCAGCGGTCGGGCCTGAAAAGAATATTTGCTCCATTTCACTTTCTGAAAAAAGTGATCAAACTTAAGCCTGCCTTGCTGATTATTGGCACCTATGAATTGTTACCTGCAGCTTGCTTTTACAAGACTTTCTTTCGAGCAAAAATCATTTATGATGTTCGAGAAGATTATAAGCAAAACATCCTAACCCAAAACTCTCTTCCTCAATGGAGCAGACATCTTGCAGCGACACTTGTCCGCTTGGTTGAGCATTGCGCACAGCCTTGGATCGATCACCATTTGCTAGCTGAAAAAGTGTATCTGCACCTTCCGTTTGTAAAGCAAAACCATACCATTTTGGAAAATAAGTTTGGGCTGGATCTGGATAAGCTTCCAGTCAGGCAAAATAAGGATAGGCTTAGGTTCATCTACTCCGGCACTATTGCCAGGTCTTTCGGCATTTTCGAAGCGCTTGAACTGTTTGAAAAGCTCCATGCAATTCATCCCTCTGTGGAGCTTGAAATAGTCGGTTATGCCGCTGATAAAAAAGTACTAGACGATCTGAAAGGTCGGATTTTTGATAAGCCTCACATCAGATTGGTCGGCGGGCCTCATTTGGTCCCTCACCAAACCATTATCCATCATCTGGCCCAAGCTGATTTTGGCCTTGTAGCTTACCGAAAAGAACCCAATATTATCAACCGCTTCCCCACCAAGATATTTGAGTATTTGGCCCTTGGACTACCCATGATCCTTCAAAACCATGAGGCTTGGGTGGACTTTTGCCAGGAATCTGAGGCGGCCATTGCCATTGACTATCAGGATTATGATGTAGCCACAATATGGGAACAGATCAATCAGAAAAAATACTATCCTCAAGGACCTCCAGCAAAAGCTTATTGGTCCCAGGAGGGAATACTTTTGAGAGATCTAGTAGGCAAGCTATTGCTAAAATCTCGCTAACCTTCTACAGTTATTATCGTATATATCTTAATATATTTTTAGGTATGTCTAAATTTATTTAAGATTATCGCTATATTTATAGTTCATGTTAAGTTTTGCGGAAGAAAATTACCTTAAAAGCATCTACCACCTCTCAGAGGCAGGTAGGTTAGGTGTGTCAACCAATACCATTGCGACCAATATGCATACACGCCCAGCTTCAGTCAGTGATATGATCCGAAAATTGGATAAAAAGGGTGTGATCTCCTATGTTAAATACCAAGGGGTTAAGATTACAGGACAAGGGAAAAAAGAGGCGCTCCGGGTGATACGCAAACATCGGTTATGGGAAGTCTTCTTGGTGCAACATTTAAAATTTAACTGGGATCAGGTACACGAAGTAGCAGAACAATTAGAACACATCAAATCTCCCCTGCTGATCAAGCGGTTGGATAAATTCCTTGGGTACCCCAAGTTCGATCCCCATGGTGATCCTATACCAGATGAGAACGGAATGATGAACGATAAGCCCAGGGTCCCTTTAGCTAACGTGAAAGTTGGGAAAAACGGAATCATAGTGGCGGTAAAGGATTCTGAAGCTGCCTTTCTTCGCTACCTGGATAAAATTGGAGCCAAGCTAGGCACCGAAATAAAGATCCTGGATAAAATTACTTATGATGGATCCATAGAAATTCAGCTGGGTGGTAATAAAAATTTGTACATATCTAAACAAGCGAGTCAAAACATACTTATTACTGAACTCTAATGAACATCATCAGATTACCACATAAAGCACAATCGAAGAGTTTACTACTACTTTTTTGGCTACCGGTTATTTTAGGCTCCTGCAACTCCGAACCAGGTACTGCCACCGAAGCAGGACGACTTAACGTGATTGCTACTACAGGAATGATAGCCGATGCCGTAAAAAATATTGCCGGCGACTTAGTAGATGTTTCCGCATTAATGGGTCCGGGAGTTGACCCTCATTTATACAAGGCTACTCAAGGCGATATTGCCAAGCTCACCGAAGCTGACTTAATCTTGTATAACGGTTTACTGTTGGAAGGGAAAATGGGTGAAGTGCTAGGAAAATTGGAACGCACCAGG
>JBPCUG010000209.1:0-6353 GCA_051011275.1 Cyclobacteriaceae bacterium
CGATAAGGAAGTGAATCCAGTACAGCCAACAGCGCTTACTGACAAAAAAGGACGGGTCACTTTTAAAGATATTCCTGCCAGGATATATCATGTAAATGCCATCAAAGGGGATATGGACAACTATGGCGCCGGGGTGGCTACCAATAAATTGGAAGAAGGAAAACTCAATAAGGTTACCATCATTATTTCGGAATAACTGTTTTGGACGACTTCCTGCTCTACGGGGCCTATGGCTACACGGGAAAGCTTATAGCTGAATTGGCTGTGGCTAGAGGCTATCGTCCTATCTTGGCCGGTCGGCAGCCAAAGCCGCTCTCACAGCTAGCAGAGCAATTGAACTTACCTCAGGAATGCTTCGATCTTGGTGATGCCGCTCAGTTGGGACAGGTTATCAAAAAAACAAAACTAGTAATGCATTGCGCCGGTCCTTTTAGTGAAACTGCGGCACCAATGCTGGATGCATGTTTACAACACAAAGTCCATTATTTAGACATTACTGGTGAGATAGAGGTTTTTGAGTACATCGCCGATCATAATGAAATGGCCAAAGCAGTCGGCATAATGCTTACTCCAGGAGTAGGATTTGATGTCGTACCCTCAGATTGCTTGGCTGCACATTTAAAGAAGCAGCTTCCAGATGCCAATTCCTTGGTCTTGG
Organism: Cyclobacteriaceae bacterium; assembly: GCA_051011275.1. Taxonomy (GTDB): domain Bacteria; phylum Bacteroidota; class Bacteroidia; order Cytophagales; family Cyclobacteriaceae; genus JBPCUG01. Next base: position 659 of record JBPCUG010000209.1, read on the forward strand.
CGTTTAAGGGAGCCAATCAGGTGTCTCGTGGTACTGCGCTGACCATGGCCAAGAACATCGGTAAAGGGGGTGCTATAAGAAAAGATGGCTTGATCCAAAAAGTGCCACAAGCTCATGAGCAGCAAAAGATCGCATTTAACAAAGAGCCGCAATGGGCAGTGACCATTCCCTGGGGCGACGTGTCCACAGCCTACTATAGTACTGGGATCCCAAATATAAAAGTCTTTACAGCAGTAAATAAGTCAATATTGAGGATGATGAAAACCACACGCTATTTGGGATGGCTACTTAATAGCAAGCCAATGCAAAGCTGGCTTAAAAGGCGTATCAACCGTACAGTAACCGGACCAACCGAAGAAACTATGACCCAAGCACAGACCTATCTTTGGGGAAAAGTGACCAATGGGAAAGGCGAAGAAAAAACGGCCAGACTAACTACGCCAGAAGGATATCGGCTCACCTCATTGACTGCCATGGCCGCCGTAGAAAAGATTTTACAAGGGCAGTTCAAGCCTGGCTTCCAAACCCCCTCAATGGCATTTGGAGCCGATTTCATCATGGAAATAGAGGGAGTGGTTCGAGGGTGAGCAGCGTGTTTCGTGTTTCGTGTTTCGTGTTTCGGGTTGCGGGTTAACACGTAACTTGCAACTTGTAGCACGAAACGCGACAAAAAACAAAAGCCTCACTTTCGTGAGGCTTTTGCCGTAACATTAAACACTAAACTTAAAAACCACTAATTATTAATCAACCAAACTAATTCTTTAAATGTCTTTTGGTAATACTTTTCATTACCAACACTACAAATGTAGGGGGTGGACCACAGAACAAAAAGCCAACTTTTTTTAAAATCCAATTCATGTAACTTTTTGTTAAAAAAATCGACTTTTTTAGTTTGACCTGTTAGAATAAAAAATCAGTACCTTCGCATCATTTCCGATAATGGCACAGATTGGGACAGATATAGCAGTAGCAAAAAAGATACTTGAGCAAGGGGACCTTGTAGGCATCCCTACAGAAACAGTATATGGGTTAGCTGGTAGTGCATTCGATCAGCAAGCGGTAACCAAGATCTTTAAAGTTAAAAATCGGCCGTTTTTCGATCCGCTGATTGTACACACCTATGCCTGGGAACAGGTGACTACTTTCTGCTACGATATCCCAAAGCTAGCCTTGCAATTAGCGGCAAACTTTTGGCCCGGACCCCTAACCCTTTTATTAAAGCGTAAAGACATAATACCTGATCTGGTGACGGCAGGATCTGAACGGGTAGCGGTACGCGTACCTAAGCATCCGCTGACCTTAGATTTGCTGGAGCACCTGGATTTTCCTTTGGCCGCACCTAGCGCCAATCCTTTTGGGTATATCAGTCCAACCACGGCACAACATGTGCAGGATCAATTGGGTGAGCAAATCTCGTATATTCTTGACGGAGGCTCTTCGGAGGTAGGTTTGGAATCTACAATCATTGGATTTGACCAAAAAGAACGACCAGAATTGTACCGTTTGGGAGGGATGAGCGTTGAGACTATTGAGTTATTGACTGGTGAGCTGGTTAATAAGATACAGTCCGGCTCAGATCCTGAGGCACCTGGCATGTTAGAGAAGCACTATGCCCCTAAAAAAGTGTTTAAAGTGGGCACTATTGATGCTCTGCTACCCAATTACTCATCTGATGAAGTGGCCTTGCTGGCGTGGGACAAGTATCGTAAAGAGGTGAAGCCAGCCCATCAGATCGTTTTATCCGAGCATAGCGATCTAGAAGAGGCTGCTCAAAAGCTATTCTCAGCCTTGCGAGAGTTGGACAGCTTACCAGTACAAACTATCTTGGCTGATTGGGTGCCAAATGAAGGCTTGGGCAAGGCGATTAATGATAGGTTACGAAGGGCTGCAGCCCAGTAGAATTAAATAAAAGCATGAAGACAGTAAAAAATTTTGATTTCAACCACAAACGAGCTTTGGTTCGTGTGGATTTCAATGTGCCTTTGAATGAGCAATTTAAGATAACTGATGGCACTCGTATCAAAGCTGCACTAGCAACCATCAACAAAATACTTGCTGATGGAGGGTCAGTGATTTTAATATCGCATTTGGGCCGTCCAAAACAAGGTCCGGAAGAGAAATTCTCATTGCAACATCTGGTCAAACCACTATCCAAGTTGCTAGGATTGCCGGTTAAGTTTGCCGATGACTGTATCGGTGCGAGCGCTATGAATCAAGCCAAGCAGCTGGAAGACGGTGAGGTTTTATTATTGGAAAACCTTCGCTTTTATAAGGAAGAAAAAGAAGGAGATCCTGATTTTGCCAAGAAGCTGTCCGAATTAGGAGAAGTGTATGTCAATGATGCTTTTGGAACAGCTCACCGAGCCCATGCCTCCACTGCTATTATAGCACAATTTTTCGAGGACAAGATTTGTGGGTTGTTGTTACATGCAGAGCTGGATAACCTTAACAAGGTACTTAAAGATCCTGAGCAGCCATTTACCGCCATCATGGGTGGTGCCAAGATCTCCGACAAGATCCTGATCATAGAAAAGTTATTAGATAAGGTAGATCAGTTGGTGATCGGAGGTGGCATGTCCTATACTTTTTTTAAAGCTTTGGGTGGGTCTGTTGGAAATTCTTTGGTTGAGGAAGACAAATTGGAACTAGCCAAGGAGTTGGTAAAAAAAGCTAAAGAAAAAGATGTGATTCTGCACCTTCCCAAGGATTCCCTTTGCGCTGATGCATTTGATAATGATGCTAAAACCCAGATAGCTCAAAACCACAATATCGCAGATAGGTGGATGGGCTTAGATATTGGTCCGGAGGCGAAGGAGCAGTTCAGCAAAGTGATCAAAGCTAGCAAAACTATCTTGTGGAACGGCCCTATGGGTGTATTTGAAATGCCAAAGTTTGCTACCGGGACGATTAAAATAGCTGAAGCAGTAGTGGCAGCAACCGGCAAAGGGGCCTACTCTTTAATAGGTGGCGGTGATTCTGCAGCGGCAATTAATTCCCTAGGATTCGGTGATCAGGTTTCGTATGTCAGTACTGGTGGAGGGGCTTTGTTGGAATATTTGGAAGGCAAGACCTTGCCAGGGGTAAAGGCTTTACAAGATTGATTTTCAAACATTCTGCCTAGACAATTGGATCCGGCCTAGGGTGTCGTAGGATAATTCTCCTTGATCAAGCATTTGTCTGATTAGCTGAAGCAGTGCTTTTTCGTTTTCCGGTTGCAATTGTTTTACCAACCCTTCTATTGTCAGTGGTGTTTGAACCAGTCTTTGTAGGATTTCTTGCTTATCTGATTCCCCAAGAGGTTTCGCTTTGATCTTTTTTCGGCAATAGTCGCAGATACCGCAATTTTGGTAGGAGATCTCAGCAAAATACTCAAGCAGCAGTTGTGACCTGCATCTGGTTTCATTGGTTACATAGCTTTCCATGGCCTTGATCTTGTCGAAATCACGGTCCCTTCGTCTTTGGTAACCATTGGCATCGATCTGCAAATTGTCTGCTTGCTGGCGAGGTGATAGAAACGCAATTTGCGGCCGGTCTTTTTGTGGTTGATAGGTTACCACTTTTAGATCGGCCAGGGCTTGCAGTTTCTTTTTTACCTGCGATAGTGACCATTTCATAAGTCGAGCCATTTTGCTTTCATCAATAGAAACGAAACTGCTCAACAGTTCGCCGCCATGTAATCGAAGAAGGGTTTTAATAAGAGGGTCGTAGGTCGCTTGAGCGATCTGAAATTCGTATAACTCCGGTCCTTCCAGATTGACCATTAGCTGAGAAGGTTGATAAAAACTATCATTGAGTTGTACCAGTCCTTCCTGCTCCAGCTTTTTCAGGGCATGATAAACAGATAGCGGTTTGTATTGATAGGTTTGGGCAAAATGATCCAAGTCAAAATCATATCCCGAATAGCGGTAGCTTCCTACAGCAATCTTGTAATAGTTTGCCAGACTTTGATAAACCTGTTTAAGATAATCCAAGCTGGGATATTCCCATTCCTTGCGCTGTTTTAGCAACCCCAAATCATTGGGATGATACAAAATGATGGCAAAGGCTTGTTTGTCATCACGTCCTGCCCTACCCGCTTCTTGATAATAAGCTTCCAGATGATCGGGCAGATCTAAATGGATCACCACTCTTACATCTGGCTTGTCTATTCCCATTCCAAAGGCATTGGTGGCCACCATAACCCTTAGTTGGTCGCTTATCCACTTTTCTTGCACCAGGGCCCGGTTTTTAGCTGACATTCCAGCGTGATAATGGGCTGCTTGGATGCCATGTTTGCGCAACCAAAGAGCAATCTCTTCAGTTCTCTTTCGGCTGCGAAGATAAATCAAGCCACTACCAGGGACCCTCTGCAAGATCTCCAAAAGCCGCTTCATTTTATCCTCTACTTTCACTACCGAATAACCCAATTGCTCTCGGGCAAAGCTTTTTTGAAAGACCGCCGGGTCTTGCAATTGTAACTGCGCTATAATATCCTGCTTAACTTCGGGTGTCGCTGTAGCAGTAACGGCAATGAGGTTTGTTTTAGGAAGCAACTTTCTGAAGTTGGCGATCTCCAAATAAGCAGGTCGAAAGTCATAGCCCCATTCTGAGATGCAATGGGCTTCATCAACCACTAAAAGGTTTACTTTCATTTTCTTGGCCCGCTCAATGAATAGTTCTGTCTTTAGGCGTTCCGGAGAAATATAAAGGAATTTTATATCACCATAGACGCAGTTGTCTAGTTTGATATCTATTTCCCGCCGACTCATCCCGCTGTAAATGGCCTCAGCTTTGATCCCCTGTAATCTGAGACGCTCAACCTGGTCTTTCATCAAGGCAATCAATGGAGTGATGACGATGCTGATCCCTGGTTTAGCTAGCGCCGGAATCTGGAAACAAATGGATTTGCCTCCTCCGGTAGGCATGAGCGCTAAGGTATCTTTCCCGTTTATGACTGCATCGATGATCTCAGGCTGCAGCGCTCTAAAGGTTTTGTAACCCCAGTACTTTACCAGTATTTCTTGTGGGTCAGTCACATTTCCCGGGCGTAGTATACACAATCAAAATTATAGAAACGGCCATCTCTCTCGTGGATAAGTCCTAGTTTTTCCAATACCCTTCTTGAGGCTTTATTTTTAGGATCGGCCACAGCTACAAAACGTGATATCCCAAGTTTCTTTTGGCCATAGTCAATCAGGCCCTGACCTCCTTCGGTAGCTATTCCTCTGCCCCAAAACTCTTTTCTAAGCCGATAACCGATCTCATTTTCGCCTGTCTCTTCCAGGATCTTTAATAGAAACCAGCCCACAAATTGATCCGTTTGGTTTTCAAATGCAGCCCAATAGCCATAACCCGGATGCTGCACATAGTAGGCGATATATCGGTTTAAATCTTTCAGCGCTTCTTCCTTATTCTTTACAGGTCCAATGTAGCGCATGACCGCAGGTTCTTGGCTGAGATTATAAACCAAATCGAAATCATCGTGGGTAAATTCTCTCAACCATAGGCGTTCTGTTTCCAAGAAGGGTTTGGTCAGATTCATATAGGGAAAGGTAATGAAAAATTCAATCTATTATCAGGGAGTGCCACAAATAAAAGGTGGCGTAAGCTTCCCAACCTTTCCAGTTCGCAGCTAGTTCTTTGATCTGCTCAATACTCGGTTTTTCAGCCAATTTCAATTGATTTTTGATGGCATGATGTAGTCCCACATCAGCAA
>JBPCUG010000210.1:0-8770 GCA_051011275.1 Cyclobacteriaceae bacterium
GACTAAAAACCCTATAGACAATTTTACCCTGACCAATCTTGAAAAACTAAAGATGGCACCCGAGCCGGAAGCAGATAAGGAGCGTTTATTGCGCCGAGTAACCATGGATCTTACGGGACTGCCACCAACCATTCAAGAAATCGATGCTTTCTTAGATGACGATTCATCGGATGCCTATGAAAAAGTGGTAGATCGTTTATTGGCCACCGATGCCTATGCCGAACGCATGGCTATGGAATGGATGGACGTAGCCCGCTATGCAGATTCCCATGGATTGCATGCCGATGGCTGGAGGCTTATGTGGCCGTGGCGCGATTGGGTGATAAAAGCTTTTAAGGAAAACATGCCTTACGACCAATTTATCACCCTGCAGCTAGCAGGTGATTTGATGCCGCAAGCTACCCAAGACCAAAAACTAGCCACCGCCTTTCATCGCAACCACCCTATGACCGCAGAAGGTGGAGCAGTTGATGAAGAGTTTAGATTGGAATATGTATTTGATCGTGCCAATACTACTGCAACCGCTTTTCTGGGGCTTACCATGGAATGCGCTCGTTGTCATGATCACAAATTCGATCCCATTTCTCAAAAGGAATATTTTCAGCTTTCGGCATTCTTTAATAATGTGAAGGAACTGGGAATGACCGGTGACGATGGGAACTACGGACCGCACTTATTGTTGCACAGCAAAGAAACTAAGGAAGCCTTGGATGCCTTAAATGAGAAGATCGCAAAAACGGAAGAAAAGCTAGATTACAACGACAAGCAGATCGCAGATCTTGACCAGTACATTGGAAAAGCCCGTAACCTTAGAACACATGCTCATTTTCCCCTGGACCAGATTGTCAATGTGAAAAGCAATGGTAAAAATGAAAAGAGGTTGGATGGGAATAGAAAAGGACTAGTCAACGGTGAGCCGGAGGTGATTGATGGTAAAATTGGGAAGGCGATCAAGTTTGACAATGAGTATGACTTGCTTCAGCTAAGCGACGCCGGAGTTTTTGAATGGACCGAACCTTTTTCCGGTGGCGCCTGGGTGAAAACGGAAAAGTCAGGAGAGAACCAAAGCATTTTCTGTACCGCAGGCAATAAAAATAATTTCTGGAGAGGCTGGGAGTTTTACATTGACTCCCTGAACCGGCCGTCGGTCCAATTCATCCATTCCTTACCTCATAACTATCTGCATGTCACCTCAGATAAATCTGTGAAGTCAAATGAATGGACCCACATCATGTTTACCTATGAAGGTACAGGCAAAGCCAAAGATGTGAGCCTATACATCAATGGTAAAAAAAGCGCAACAATTGTAAAGTACGACCAGCTGTATAAGAGTATATATCCAGTCACTAACGGTGCACATTTACCAGATCCTAAACGCACTATACAGGTTGGCAAAAGCCGGCGAGCGTTCACAGGGGAGAATGGCATTTTTGAAGGAGCGATTGATGATATCAGAATATATAAAGAAGCTTTGACCTCCTTAGATGTGGCTAATTTGGTCGAGGCAGAAATCAACCCTCAAGACCAAAAGCTGCTTCGGGAGCATCATTTCAAGCGCGATAATAGTTATCAAACACAAATGTCGGTGTTACGAAAATTGTTAGGAGAAAAGTTGGAGTTGCTTAATACCGTTTCTGAAATTATGGTGATGGAGGAAATGCCAAATCCAAGGCCAGCTTTTATTTTAGATCGCGGGCAGTACGATGCTCCAACAGAGCAAGTGTTTCCGGGAACGCCTGAAAGTGTGCTTGCATTTCCCGAAGACTTACCGTCCAATCGACTAGGACTAGCAAAGTGGCTGGTAAGCAAAGACAATCCGCTTACAGCCAGGGTAGCGGTCAACCGTTATTGGCAACTGTTCTTTGGTCGGGGAATTGTAAAGACGCCTCAGGATTTTGGCAATCAGGGATCTCTTCCCTCCCATCCCAAGTTATTGGATTGGCTAGCGGTAAACTTCCTTGAATCCGAATGGGATATTAAAGCGCTGAATAAGTTAATAGTAACGTCGGCCACTTACCGCCAATCTTCACTGGTGGCTCCAGAGAAAAGAGATCTGGATCCAGAAAATGAGCTGCTAGCTCGCGGTCCAAGTTATAGGTTACCAGCTGAAATGATTAGGGATAACGCATTGGCTTCTAGCGGTTTGCTTGTCGCCGAAGTTGGTGGAAAAAGCGTAAAACCTTACCAACCAGATAGCTTATGGATTGAAAAAGGCAACTTTTCCCACATTTTATATACCTACAAACATGATAAAGGAGATGACTTGTACCGGAGGAGTATGTACACGTTTATTCGTCGAACCTCCCCCCCGCCAGCTATGACGGTTTTCGACCAACCCACGCGAAGTGTTTGTACGGTAAAAAGAGAGACCACTAATACCCCGCTTCAAGCATTGGTGCTTATGAACGACCCTCAATTTGTGGAAGCTGCTCGTGTACTGGCGGAAAGGATCCAAAAAGAGTCGGGAAGCAACCTAGAAGACCGGCTAGTCTATGCATTTAGATTGCTCACAGGTAGAAAACCCAATCAACAAGAAATTACCGTATTTTCTGACCTGTACGAAATAGAAAGAGACAAGTACAAGCAAGATCCGAAAAGTGCGACTTCTTTACTAACTGTGGGAGAGTTTAGGCCCGATCCGTCATTGGATAAAACTGAAACTGCGGCTTTGACCACGGTTGCAAGCATGATGATGAATCATGACGAAGCATACATGAAAAGGTGAAACAGACCGAAAACCGAAAACAAATGTGTCACTGTGACAATTATGAAAAAAACTATAGCCGGCGGGACTTCCTAGCAAAAACATCCCTCGGTTTAGGGGCTATCTCTTTGGCGTCACTTATAAATCCAAGTAGCTTACTAGCAGAGCCCTCATTTGAACCAGGAAACGGCATCTTGGGAAAACCCCACTTCGCACCTAGGGCTAAACGGGTGATCTATCTTTTTCAAAGTGGCGGTCCCTCTCAGATGGATCTCTTTGATCCCAAGCCATTACTCAACAAAATGAATGGTCAGGAATTGCCCGAATCAGTAAGGCAAGGTCAAAGACTTACTGGCATGAGCTCCGGACAGAAATCTTTTCCCCTAGCTGGATCTCATTTTGACTTCGCACAATACGGCGATAGCGGCGCTTGGGTGAGCGAACTAATGCCATTTACCTCTAAGATTTCCGATGAGCTCTGCTATATAAAATCAATGTATACGGAAGCCATCAACCACGATCCTGCTATTACCTTCCTACAAACTGGCTCGCAGCTCCCTGGTCGGCCGTCAATTGGTTCTTGGTTGCACTATGGATTAGGTAGTACCAACCAAAATCTTCCTGCCTTTTGTGTATTGGTAACTAAAAATAAGTTTGGCCAACCGTTATATGCCCGTCTTTGGGGCAATGGCTTTTTAGCTTCCCAGCATCAAGGCGTGCAATTCAGAGCCGGTAAAGACGCCGTTCTATATTTGCAAAACCCACCTGGCATCAATGGTCGGGATCGCAGACAGCAACTAGACCATCTTAAAAAGCTACAGGAGATTCAGATGCAAAACGTAAAGGACCCTGAAATCGAAGCTCGCATCGCCCAATATGAAATGGCTTACCGTATGCAGACTTCCGTACCTGAGGTAATGGACCTCTCCGACGAACCAGATCACATATATGACCTTTATGGCCAAGATGCGAAAATACCTGGCACTTATGCTGCCAATGCATTGTTAGCGCGACGACTGATCGAGCGGGATGTTAAGTTTGTGCAACTCTATCATCAGGGTTGGGATCAACATGGCAATTTACCAAGCGCAATAAAGACCCAGTGTAAAGAGACGGATCAGGCCTCGGCCGCTTTGATCATAGATCTGAAACAACGAGGGTTGTTGGATGACACACTGGTAATCTGGGGAGGTGAGTTTGGTAGGACCAACTACTCACAAGGCCAGCTGACAGAAGACAACTATGGTCGTGATCATCACCCTAAATGCTTTACTATCTGGATGGCTGGAGGAGGCGTAAAAAAAGGTTTTTCCTATGGCGCTACCGATGAATTTGGCTATAATGTATCCGAAAATCCAGTACATGTACATGATTTTCAGGCCACTTTGTTGCACCTTTTAGGTGTAGATCACGAAAAATTGATCTACAAGCATCAAGGTCGCCGCTATAGATTGACTGATGTACATGGCCAGGTAGTAAAAGATATTTTAGCTTGAAATGAAAAAGAGAGACTTTCTTAAATACGGTTCAATTATTACTGGCGGTTTACTTGGGGCACCGCAACTGCTTTCCGCAAAGGCTAACCACGTCAATGGATCATTAATCAAAAACCCCGGCGATAAGGTCATCTTATTCCAGGGCGACTCTATTACTGATGCTGGTCGCGACCGAGCGCGTTACTATGCCAATGATGGAGGAGGCATGGGAGGCGGATATGTAAACTTAATTGTCGCCCAACTACTGGCCAACCACCCTACAGAGCAATTAAAGATCTATAATCGTGGCATTAGTGGGCATAAGGTATTTCAATTAGCTGGGCGATGGGAGGAAGATTGTTTGCAACTCCAGCCGGACCTATTGAGCATCATGATTGGTGTCAATGATTTTTGGCATACCTTATCAGGTAACTACAAAGGAACGGTGGAAACTTATAGTAGCGATTTCCGCACCTTATTGGAGCGTACCAAAAAACATCTACCAGATCTGAAGCTAATTATTTGCGAACCTTTCGCTGTAACCGGCGGCACCGCCATCAATGACAAATGGCACCCCACATTCGATGGTTACCGAGCCGCTGCTACAGCAATTGCCAAGGAACATGGCGCCACTTTTGTTCCCTTTCAAAGCTTATTTGATCAAGCCTTGGAGAAGGCTCCAGTGAGTCATTGGTGCCCCGATGGTGTTCATCCTTCTCTTGCCGGTGCCTACCTAATGGCTCAAGCATGGTTAGAGGCCTATAGGAAAATATAAATCTCTTATTCTTATAGTCATAGTTTAAGTCCAAGAAATCAATCTTCTGATTTTTACTATTATAAATAATTTCTATCTTGGTTGGATTTTATTTCTAATCTTTTGCTAGCACCCCTTATTCTATGAATTTCTCTAGTTTTGATTATGTCGTTTTCATCGGTTATTGTTTCTTGATCATCGGCATTGGCCTATGGGTCTCCCGCGAAAAAAAAGGTCACAAAAAAGATTCTAAAGATTATTTCCTAGCCAGCAAAGCGCTGCCCTGGTGGGCCATTGGTGCCTCACTTATTGCCTCCAATATTTCAGCCGAGCAATTTATAGGTATGCAGGGTTCCGGGTTTGCCATGGGATTAGCCATTAGTACCTACGAGTGGATGGCTGCTGCTACGCTAATCATTGTAGCCATTTTCTTTCTGCCAATATTCTTAAAAAAGGAGATCTACACTATGCCCCAGTTTTTGGAGCAGCGGTATGATAATCGAGTGCGTACCAGCCTGGCCATATTCTGGCTCGTATTGTACATCTTCGTTAACCTGGCTTCGGTATTGTATTTAGGTGCATTAAGTCTGGAAACTATTCTGGATATTCCTTTTCTGTGGGGTGTGATAGGTCTAGCTGCTTTTGCTTTACTCTATTCTTTATACGGAGGACTAAAGGCAGTAGCTTGGACGGATGTCGTACAAGTAGTTGTTTTAATTTTAGGAGGACTAGCCACTACGATTTTAGCTCTACGATTGGTTGGTGACGGAAGTATAGGAAGTGGTATTGCCGCATTAAGAGATGCTGCACCTGATCATTTCCATATGATTTTCGAAAAAGGCAGCTTTATGATCCCGGATGGAACCGGGGGCACTAAAGATGCTTACACCGACCTTCCAGGGTTAAGTGTCTTGATAGGGGGCATGTGGATTGCAAATATTGGCTACTGGGGTTTTAATCAATACATTACCCAAAGAGCTTTAGCCGCTAAAAACTTAAACGAAGCCCGAAATGGGTTGGTCTTTGCCGGATTTTTAAAACTCCTGATGCCTTTGATCGTGGTTGTTCCAGGGATTGCCATGTTTGTAATAGTCAGCCGTGAAGGTGGATTAGGGGAATTCACCGCAGCCATGACCGATAGCACTACCGACTTGGTAAAATCGGATAAAGCCTATCCTGTTCTTCTCAATTTGTTACCTACTGGCTTGAAAGGTCTTTCGTTTGCAGCACTTACTGCGGCTATTGTTTCTTCGTTGGCCTCCATGATCAATAGCACCGCGACTATTTTTACCATGGATATCTATAAAAATTATTTTAATAAGACCGCTACTGAAACCAACTTAGTGTCAACGGGAAGAGTAGCCGGAGTAATCGCCTTGATCTTGGGTTGTATCACGGCTCCACAGCTCACCAACCTAGACCAAGCTTTTCAGTTCATCCAAAATTTCTCAGGATATGTAAGTCCGGTGATCGTAGCAATTTTCATAATGGGTATTTTCTGGAAACGAACCACCGCCAATGCAGCCTTGATCGGAGCTGTGGCAGGCATCCTTCTTTCCTGGGCCTTCGGGCTAATCGAGGGCCTCCCCTTCCTTGATCGCATGGGCATTGTATTCTTTATCTTAATCATCTTAATGGTGTTGATCAGTATGATTGATCCTAAAAAGACGGACAATGCGAACGCCATTATCATCAACCAACGATGGTTGCGTATTGGGATTTATGTGTTGGTTTTAGCTACTGTCGGGGTGCCTATATATCATGGATTAGACCTTGTAGGCTCACTTTCGGGCTCGATCAGAATGATTATTACATTGGTGGCTATGGTAGTTATAGTCTTTGCACTGGCCCGATTCCAGTCGCCTGAAGAAAACGGTGATGGCGAAGGAGCAGTGGAAGATCATTGGTTCAAATTGAGTGGGTCTTTTATGATCGGATCCATTTGTATTTGCCTTATTCTGGCTACACTTTATTCACTTTTCTGGTAAACTTTTTTGATGGACTTTTTCAGCAACTCCGTAAAGCTCTTTTGGTTTTGCTCCTGCTTTTGGCTCCTCGCGTGTCAGAAGCATCCTATCAACAAACTGTCGAAACTTTCTACACCCCAACCCGTCTTTGTTGGCGGTGAAGATGGCTATACCTGTTATAGGATCCCCGCAATTACTGCTTCCAAAGATGGAACCTTACTTGCCTTTGCTGAAGGTCGAAAAAACGGCTGCTCAGATACCGGAGATATTGACCTTGTATTAAAGCGGTCCAACGATGGCGGCATCACCTGGGGAAGCATTCAGGTAATTTGGGACGATAGTACCAATACTTGTGGCAATCCAGCACCGGTACTAGAGAAAAAGACTGGAGTTATTAGTTTACTTTCCACCTGGAATTTAGGCATTGACAAAGAACCGGCAATTATTGATCAAACCAGCACTGATACCAGGCGAGTTTTTATCCTTCAGTCTGCAGACCATGGTCAATCCTGGACCCCTCCTAGAGAAATAACCTCGCAAACCAAACTTTCGAATTGGACCTGGTATGCTACTGGCCCTGGGTCTGGCATTCAATTGCAACAAGGTCCAAATGAGGGAAGGTTAATGATAGCTTGTGATCATATTGAAGCGGAAACTAAAGAATACTTTTCACATGTGATCTTTTCTGATGACCTGGGTAAGACCTGGCAAGTGGGTGGTACCACTCCCGAAGATCAAGTGAATGAATGTGAAGTGGCAGAATTGCCAAATGGTCGCTTGGTGCTTAATATGCGAAACTATAACAGAGACATGAAATACCGGCAAACAGCCATTAGTAATGATGGAGGGATCACCTGGACCAACCAAAAACATGACAATAACCTGATTGAACCGATTTGCCAGGCAAGCTTACAAGTATACCCAAACAAACAAGCACTTCTTTTTAGCAATCCTGCCAGTAAGGAAAAACGTATCAATATGACCTTGCGAGCAAGCTATGATTGGGGAGTTACCTGGCCAGACGCATTGGTCTTACACCAAGGTCCTGCTGCCTACTCTGACCTAGTAGTGCTCGAAGATGGTGTAATTGGCTGCCTTTATGAGTCAGGTGATGAAAGTCCATACGAAACCATTGTTTTTCAACGAGTTGGCATGATTAAATAAGTAGCGTGACTTAGCTGTCAACCATTCCGCTACTCTCACAGTGCGGTAATCCAATATTATATATTCTTGAACACACTTAGATCGAGAAATTGAAGGTGTATTAGCCTGGCCCGATTCTAGGAATTAAATCCAGGTTTATTATCTTGCTACTTAGAACTTAAAATCCTGTCGATGCAAATTATTGAATCTTCTGAAGTATACGATGCCATCGTAGTAGGCTCCGGAGCTGGTGGTGGTATGGCTGCAAATGTCTTGGCCAATTCAGGGCTGAAAGTCGCTGTAGTCGAAGCCGGCCCATTCTTCGATCCGAAGGATCCCGAGACCATGACCCAATTAAAGTGGCCTTGGGAATCACCCAGAAGAGGTGCCAGCAGCACCCGTGCTTTTGGCGACTTCGATATGTCGTGGGGCGATTGGAAAGTTGATGGAGAACCTTACACAACTAAAGAAGGAACAGAATTTAAATGGTGGCGTGCCCGAATGCTAGGAGGACGTACTAATCATTGGGGAAGGATCTCATTGCGCTTTGGTCCTGATGATTTTCACCGTAAAGATTTCGATGGCCTTGGAGATAACTGGCCTATCACCTACGATGATATAAAGCCTTATTATGACAAACTAGATAAAATGGTTGGCGTTTTCGGATCTAAGGAAGGGTTGCCTAACGATCCCGACGGATTTTTCCTTCCGGCTCCAAAACCCAGAC
>JBPCUG010000211.1:0-3011 GCA_051011275.1 Cyclobacteriaceae bacterium
TTTCTCTTCAGCAGGGGTACCATAGAAGCGTACTGTACCTTGTAGTTTACCTGCTTCTATCAGCTCTTTAACTGCGATGGCCGCACCAAGGGATGCCACACCAAACAAATTGTGGCCACAACCATGACCAGCCGACCCAGGGTTCAATGGGTCCTTATTTGGAACTGTCTTCTGAGACAAGCCGGGCAATGCATCGAACTCGCCTAGGATACCTATCACTGGTTTTCCTGAGCCGTACTCAGCAGTAAATGCGGTTGGTATTTCAGCCACTCCTCGAGTAACATTAAAGCCATTGGCTTCAGCAAAATCCGACAACGCCTGGGCGGATTGTTTTTCCTGGAAGGCAATCTCTTCGAAAGACCAGATCTTATCGCTTAGCTCTGTCAGCTGAGCATATTTGCTATCAATTGAAGCAATTACAGCTTTTTTGTTGGCGTTGATCTTAGGTTTTTTCTGGGCTTGGCCTGGCGCTAGTACACTAGAGATCAAAAGAAATAGTAAAGCTCTTTTCATGTTTATGCCTAATTGCTAATTGTTAATTGTCTAATCGGTGTCAGCTCTAACTTGCGAAACTCCACTTCGGAACCTTCTGCTTGAACCGCAATTTGTCCCTTGTCCGTGGTGCATTCAAAACCATAATTAACCAAATCACCATTGACCCACACTTTGATCTCTTTACCATGACATTCAATGACCATGGAATTCCATTCTCCTAGTGGTTTTTCCGAGCCGTCTGTCAGATTAAGTACCCTGCGCTTCATTCCTTCCGTGATCCCCCACTCTTCTTTCGGGCCGCGGCGGCTTTCCATCTCGGGAACCTTGATGTCTTGGACAATGCACCAGAAGTCGCCAGCGTTTTCGTGCATCATCTGTACTTCAAGGGATTTTGGGAACATGTCATAAAGAGCACGAGGTTCCGAGGCATGGACCAATACCCCGCAATTCCCGGGCTCACCGGCAAAGCGGTATTCTACATGCAACCGATAGTTTTGATAAATGGCATCAGTGATCAGATGTCCGTGCGGAGTCCCCAGACTAACCAACAATCCATCGCGAACAATAAATGGATTACGGGCAGTGGCACTGGTATCCATTTCCGGGACGTCCACATGCCAGCCACTGAGATCCTGACCATTGAACAGTGATTTTGGCTCAGGTGGGGTCTGGCAAGACCACAAAACCATTAGCAACAAAGGGGGAATGATCTTTTTAAGCATAGCCTGCACTTTTGTGACCTATACAAGATAGGAAAAATTGTGATGGCAGGTTATGGGAAAGCTGGAATATTGGAAAGTTGGAATGCTTGCTAAATCTAAACGAGACTCATTCAATCATTCGGTCATTGTTCTACAAATGTCTAATATCAATTTTTCTTCTTGCCCGCTCATCCATATCCTTAAAGGGCAGGATTACTGTCAACTTACCATCTTCATAAAAAGCATCGATTTTACCGGTATCTATATAAGTCGGTAAGGTAAAGGACTTGCTAAAAGCCGGCTGGTCCCAAGCTTCAGGGCCGGTCGCTAACGTGGTAAATAAAATCAATCGATTCATTTCCAGCATTAAATTGAACCCTTCTACAGGCACGCTAGGCGCGGTAACCACAATCTCAAATGCATGGGTATGTCTCCTCAGTTTTACCCGTGTCTGTACCGAGCCGCCATTGATCGTATTTAATATATCTCCTTGCCGCAATAAATTTCTCAGCAATTTTTTGTTCTTCAATAAATTCATTTATTCTCCTTTCTCACTTTTCGTCTCTGCTGATAATAAAACAATTTACATACCAATGCCGCTCTTAGATTAATAAAAGGCTAACAGACGGATTTATTATGTCAAACTGTCTTAAAAAATGTTAAAAAATGCTCCAGAAGTGCCAGGATGTCCTAAAAAGAGGAAAGAAATGCAATCAATCTCTCGAACCTATGAGTCGGCCTCGTGCAGGAACACCAATTCGGTCCTGTTGCTTAAAGTAGTTTTCCAATACTTTTGAAAACATAATACCGGGTTCATCACTGGTTTCGGCTTCAAGAAAGGCCTTATACATGTCGCCTCCTTGGGCAAGGATCTCAATTGTAGCAACATCATAATTAGCCTCAAGATTCAATCTTTTCTTTCCAACTTTCACTTTGTTAACCCGTTGTCCAACCGGTTGAGTTAGATCATAGTGCACTCGTAAACCCGACACCTGTAACAGTCCACGCTCCAGGCTAAGCGACTGTTCTAAAATTTTCAATAGCGTATAGCCAGTTATTCTTAAGGTTACTACTCGATCATTGAACGGGAAGGCATCCAGTAATTCTTCGCGTGTGATTGACCCACTTGGGAGGTCCTTGCGCAATGCCCCCGAAGGCATTAAGCCGATGGATTTCCCAGTCTCTTTACAAAGTATATCAGCAAACAGATTTCCCAAATCAGATTCGCTGTTATATTGACGATTTAAACGAGCTTCCGTCTGCCCAACCACTTCATAAATCTCTGGAAATCTATCCCGGTAACGAGTAAGTTTATCAGCAACCAGCTTGTGGGGCACCAATCCGTCACTGTTAACTGGAAGTAGGAACCCATTATGATCCAGTAACTTATCTTTGTTCACATCTACTATAAGTTGAAGATACCCCAAATGAAAACCCTGGCCATAGGTTTGCATAATAACGGTACCTGTTTGAGGATGCACCACAGGCTCTTCGGTTCCAGCATCAGCATGGCCGCCAAGTAAAACATCGATTCCTGTTACAGCTCCAGCTAGTTTAATATCCGCATCGATATCCCGTTTTATCGAGGGGTCTTCATCGTTGGTTTGCATGGGAGCAGTTTTCCCCTGATGCGTAAGTAGGACGATCAGGTCAACTTCAGCTCTAAGTATGTCTACTGCTTTTTGAGCCGATTCAATGGGATCCCTAACTTCTACGCCTGCAATATTTGCTGGGATTAGAGCGGTGGCTGCATCTTGCCCTAAGAGACCAATCACTCCAATCCTTACCCCTTTCCGTTCCAGAACAGCATAGGGT
>JBPCUG010000212.1:0-2902 GCA_051011275.1 Cyclobacteriaceae bacterium
GATGATAGCTTGACGTCTTTCAACTAGTCTATTGAAAAGCGTTGATTTGCCCACATTGGGACGGCCCACGATTGCTACTATATTAGACACTTTGGTTAATTGAGAATTTCAAATTAGGAATTATGAATTGTTTCTGGTGGTTTTTTGGATGGTACCAATTATTTTTAATAAATCCTCATTTAGGCCTAGTAATTTTGCTGCTTTGTCTCCATTTAACAAATCACTATCTCGCAGGAATCTTATCCAGTAGTGGGTTTCTCGAGCTTCTTTATCGGCGATGGACATCTTTGAGAGAAAGTCTTTTCTTGATTGACCGCCAATAGCTTCCTCCACATTCGCCCCAATTGATGTGCCACTTCTTAAAACCTGATTAGCTAGGGCAAACTCCTTATCCAATTTTAAACTTTGATATAGCTTTATCATAGCCAAAGCGAACTCATAACTTTTGTGCTGAACAGGGTTTTGCGTTTTCATAGTTATAAAAGTTTTAGCCATTGCTAATTCTTAATTTCTAATTGCGATATCCAAACTGCTTCAACTTGGTTTGTTGCTTTCTCCAGTCGTCGGCCACTTTTACATGCGTTTCCAGAAAGACCTTTTTGGCAAAAAATGATTCTAGATCGAGACGTGCTTCGGTGCCCACTTTCTTTAGGGCGGCTCCCTTGTGCCCGATAATGATCCCCTTCTGACTCTTTCTTTCAACAAAGATCTCGGCACGGATGCGGATGATATTCGGTTCATTCTTAAACTCGGTGATCAGCACTTCAGCACTGTAAGGAACCTCCTTCTTATAGTTGAGGAAGATCTTTTCCCGAATGATCTCGGCCGCGAAAAATCGCAAAGGCTTATCAGTAAGTTCATCTTTTGGAAAATACGGAGGATGATTAGGTAAGCACTCAACTATCTTTCTCATTAAATCATCAGTACCCAATTTTTCCAGTGCAGAAATGGAAATATAGTCAGCGGCTTGAAGCTTCTGTTTCCAATTAGTGATCTTATCGTGAACTTGTGTCCCTTTAGCTTGATCAATCTTATTGAGGACAAAAAGAACCGGAATTCCGGATTGGTTGATCTTTTTTAAGATCGGATCATCCGAAGGAACATCCTCATAAAGATCGTTGATGAACAGGATTAGATCAGCATCCTCCAGAGCCCCATGTACAAAAGCCATCATCGATTGGTGCAGTGCATATTGGGGGTCTAGTATTCCAGGTGTATCAGAATAGACAATTTGAAAATCCTCATTGCTGATAATGCCCATAATGCGATGCCTGGTGGTTTGTGCTTTAGAGGTAATGATACTCAGCTTCTCGCCAACCAGTACATTCATCAATGTTGACTTACCCACATTGGGCTTCCCAATGATACTTACAAAACCTGCTTTGTGACCTTTCATAAATAGGTATTGCCTAACAAGCTTCAAAACTAAGAAAATTTGCTGCGGTATTTTACCAAATTATACCCTTGATTACTTGATTACAAAATGAATATCTTTTAGATTTGCCGTCCCATTAGATCAAAAGAGATCCAATGGTAAAGACATATCGCGGGGTGGAGCAGTTGGTAGCTCGTCGGGCTCATAACCCGAAGGTCACAGGTTCAAGTCCTGTCCCCGCTACTAGAAGCCGGCAGATGCCGGCTTTTTTTGTCTAAGCCTAATCTAACCCCATTGATTGGTTCGCCAAGGGTTATAAAGCTCATGGTAAATCTCATCAAATTCCGATGTTTTCATTCCCATAAAAAACCAATATTCCTTTGCTACTGAGACGGGCAGCGTATCCACTTTCACAGCTAGAAAGGCATCCCAAAAGAGCTTTTTTGTTGTGCGTTCATACGCTGGGCAAGGGATATCCAATGTTTTGCAAAGGTCTTCTAACCGGTTGGCCAAAGGCCATTGTTTATCCCAGATCGTACCCATAGTTGGTGTGGCTATTACTTAGGTGAAATTGCGAATGCACTGGCCGCCTCGGCAACAGCTCTGCGCATTTTCTTAAGTTGTCCCAAGCGTTGGAACAGTTCTCTCATCTTTGGGTCAGAATGATGCTGCACTTGATAATCGCATACTCTATGCCACCAATCCATTTCTTGCAATGTCATCCATTCTTGAGATCGCTTTTCGAAAGCAGCCCATACATTCATTGGGATGGGCTCACTTGTCCGACTACCGAAATCTGAAATACCTTCCAGCCCTTTCTTCATAGTTTCTTAAGTTCCAATATTTGAAAATGACAATACCTATGAAGCTACAAAATACACCAAAAGATATCCAGTAGAGTCAGGGAAAAAATTCAAATATCCCAACTGCCGTAGATCCAAACATTTAATTAGATATCTTCATTCAGAAACTATTATGGATTAAATATTATGATGAGTAAAGGCAACCATCAATTCGCGGATGCATATCGCCAACACCCTAACCAGGCAGCTATCGACGATTTTGAAAAACTAAATGTCCGGCTTCAAAGTTTGCTTGATGCTACGCAAAAAGGCAATGGCCAAACACTTCGTCTTACTTTTGAAGTTCCTTTGGAATATGTCATGCTGGCCTCTTGGCTGGGACTTCGCAAGTATAGTTATCAAACAAACCAAAGTCTGCCTAGAAACTTGAGTGACATGGTTGAGATGCCTCCTAATAATCACGATCTGAAGAGCGCATGGGGCTATATGGGAAATGCTTTAGACGAATTCTTTATGAAAGAATATCATGATCTTTGCACCCACTATCATTTGTCCCTATATGAAAGACCTACAGCAACTAAGGTTCAATCATCCTTTGAAGATGAGGACCTACCTTTTTAATAAATCACGAAAAATTACAAACGCATGGAAAAGCACGACAGATCCTCCACTCCCGAATTACCACCTTTGCCTTGGCATATTTTTGTTGACAAGTCAAACAAGA
>JBPCUG010000213.1:0-19430 GCA_051011275.1 Cyclobacteriaceae bacterium
TGAAGTTTTCATCTTTTAAGGTGAGCTCAATAGCATAGACTGACAACTGTATGGTGTACCCCTCTTCTTGTTGGATCTTGATTAGGTCCTGCCCACCAGTCTTGAGAGTTTTGAAGCTTTCTACCAATGGTTCGCTAAGCGTGGTAAGACCGGAGATATTTTTAAGTTGATTTACCCTAAGCAACTTTTTGGCCGTAGCATTAATGATCTGTACATCACCTTGTTTATTAAAGGTGATCAATCCGATCCCAAGGTATTGCACAATAGTCTTTAGGTATTGGGATTGGGCATCTTTGTCATTTTTGAGGTCAGTAAATTTCTTTTGCAGTTTTTGATATTCCGTTTGATCCACAGATTGTCCATCATCCATCACACTTAAGTGATCAGCTTCCTCATCTGACATTGGTATATCTGCAGGTTGGAAATCTATCTGGCGTTGATCAAGAAATTTAATTAACGAAATAAGCTGAAACACCACCAATGCCATTAGCAGCCAGGTAGCTGGCTGAAATATACTTTCGTTAAAAAAATCAGCAAGCAGAAATACACTTAGTACTATTGCCGCGATTCGTAATAACAGATTAAATTTAAACTGCTTATAGCCCATGCTTCTCTAGCCTTCGATACAGGGAGGCTCTGGTAAGCCCCAACTCCGTAGCGGCCTTTGATATATTACCTGAGTTTTTCTTGATAGCCTTTTGAATAAGATCCTTTTCAACTGATTCTAAGTTAAAGCTGTCCAGTGATGGTACTTCAGATGACTCCCCATGATTGAGAAAGAAAAAGTCACTGCTGTCCAACAAATTAGATTCGCTCATAATTACCGCACGCTCCAATGCATGCTGCAACTCCCTGACATTTCCCGGCCAATGGTACTCCCTTAATTTTTTCATGGTCCCGGCGGCAAACTTCATCTTAGGTTTACGGTATTTTTTGGTGTAGATCCTTATAAAGTGATCGGCCAAAAGCGGGATGTCTTCTTGCCTTTCTCGAAGAGCGGGCAAATAAATTTCAACTGTGTTAATTCGGTAAAGGAGATCTTGCCTAAAAGTATTATCCTTGATCATGTCGTGAAGTGGCATATTAGTAGCGCAGATCAACCTGATATCGATTGGCAATGACTTGTTAGACCCTACTCTAGTAATTTCTCTTCTCTGAATGGCTGTGAGCAGTTTTGATTGTAATGGCAAACTGAGGTTACCGATTTCATCGAGGAATAGACTTCCGTTATTTGCAATCTCAAATCTCCCTGCACGGTCTTCTCGAGCATCAGTAAAGGCTCCCTTTTTATGCCCGAACAATTCGCTTTCAAACAATGACTCAATTACCGCCCCCATGTCAACGGAGATAAATGGGTTTTCTCCCCGCAATGATCTATGGTGTAATGCCCTGGCCACCAATTCTTTTCCTGTCCCGTTCTCGCCCAAGATAAGTACATTGGCGTCTGTCTTAGCTACCTTGTCAATGATGGCGAATACATTTTTCATGGCCGCACTCTCTCCCAACATTTCTTTGAACGGCTGATTGATGTCCTGTACTAACTGTTTCTTTTCCTGTTTCAACTGGTCCACCTCTTTGTAGGAATTTTTCAATCGCAATGCGGCCGAGATGGTAGCCAGAAGTTTTTCGTTTTGCCAAGGCTTAAGCACAAAATCGGTGGCACCTTCTTTTAAAGATTTTACCGCCATTTCCACATCACCAAAGGCAGTGATCAATATTACTACTGCACTTGGATCTTTTTCTAAAATTTGATGTAACCAGTAAAACCCCTCTTTTCCACTTGTTATATCTTTACTAAAATTCATGTCCAATAGGATGACATCATAGCTCCCATTGTTAAGTAAGAAAGGTATCTTTTTGGGGTTCTTTTCGATCAGTACTTCATGAGCATGCTTTTTTAGTAGCAACTTAGCTGCCAGTAGCACATCCTCGTCGTCGTCGATAATTAAAATTTTGCCCAGTTCTTTTTCAGCTGTTTCTAACATTTAGTTTTTGTTTTGAAGTATCAACTAAAGCTCCAATTTAGTGCCAATTTGAAAAGCTGGCTTTTTGCTTGATTTTCGACTATTATAAGGAGCATGTTGCGACTTGGTGTACGGTAATAATACACAAAACGTTCGAAAACGAACACATTTCGACAAAAAATGTTATTGCAAGGGGGCAAAAAAAAGGACTCTTCAAACCTGCGGAAAGCGAAATCCTAAGATTTAAAAAGCCCTTAAAACAATCAAAAGCTTAAAACAAAATTTCAAAATATTATCCTTTGATAACATCCCGTAAATTTAGGGATTTTGTCCCGTTCGGGTGTGGTTCTTGAGTTTTGATAGGATTGATCTCCCGTTATTTCGATACTTTAGTCTCCCCGATAAAGAATGAACCGCTAAAATATTGAACTATCATAAGGCATTTTTCTGCGGCCTATGTATAATTTTTCCTTTGGCTTTGGTGGCTCAAAGCGATGGGTCTATATCTGAAGGTTTGGCTCAATGGAATATAACACCTTTCTGGCGCATTTGGTGGTTTTACCTGGCCGTTGTAGCGATCATTTTTGCCTTGGGGTGGCTGTACTATCGCACCAAGGTAAAGGAACAAATAAACCTCCTGCTGCATACAGAAAAGATCAGACAGGAGGAGATGGAGAAAGCAAGGAAGCGTGTGGCAAGTGATTTTCATGATCAGGTAGGGAATCAGTTGGCCAGCATAACAGTGTTGGTACAACTCATAAAAGCAAAACTAAGTGAGAGTGACCGCGAGACACAAGAACTGCTGACCAAATTGGGACAATTTAGCAAAAGCCTATTCACTGGAACCAAGGATTTCGTTTGGACCATTGATCCCAACAATGACTACTTCGACGAAATGCTCGTTTATATCAGGGACTTTGGCGAGGAGTTATTTGAGTTTTCAGATATCAATTTTCACGTTAATAGCAGTGACTCGTTTAACCACAAGATCGCGTTGCCATTAGGTTGGAGCAGACATGTAATATACATCCTGAAAGAGGGACTCATAAATAGCCTAAAACACTCGAAGTGCCACAACGTATATCTGAATTTTTCAGTAAACACTGATTCCTTTGTCCTAGAATTGAAAGATGATGGTCTGGGTTTGAATGGACAGGAGAATGCCCAGCACCACGGCATCGGCTTACATAACATGAAGAACCGCGCTAAGAAAATAAACGGAGAGATTACTATCGGTTCTAACAACGGGAGCGGGACATTAATCGTATTAAAAGGTAAAATACCTTAAAATGGGTGATAACTTAAACAAAGTATATAAAGTAAACTTATGACAGATATCCCCACGTACTTACTGAAAAAGACCACGCTTATGAACGAAAACGGAGTAAATAGGATTAGCATCGTTGAAGACAATGATGTAGTAAGGGAAGGATTTGCTATGCTCATTGATAGCGTGGCAGAGTTTGCTGTGGTTGGAACCTACTCCAATTGCGAAGAGGCTATCAAGCATCTTAAGCAGGTACAACCGGATGTGATACTGATGGATATTGAACTACCTGGGATCAATGGTATTGAAGGTACTTCGAGGATTAAAAAGCTTGCTCCTGAGACAAACATTATTGTAATTACGGTACATGAAAATAGCGATTTAGTGTTCGAAGCACTGTGCGCTGGAGCTTGTGGATACATTACAAAGAACACAGAGTACTCTAGGCTAGTAGAGGCGATCAAAGAGGCTATGAATGGTGGTGCACCTATGAGCAGTAACATCGCCAGAATGGTGGTTGAGTCGTTTCAAAAAAACCAGGATACGCCTTTGACCGGCAGAGAAACTCAAGTACTGGAACTGCTTTCCAAAGGGAAGAGCTACACTGTCATTGCTGATGAATTATTTATTCACAAAGAGACGGTCAAATCTCATATAAAGAACATCTACTTTAAACGACAAGTGCATAGTAAAGCTGAAGCTATAGAAAAGGCCCTGAAAAATAAATTCATTTAGAGGGATCTTTAAACCTTCGATCCTAGATTATCAAAAATACCACCTTTTGGATTAACAGCCGATACGTTAACCCTCCCGATTCTTCCCGAGGCTCATCTTGGTGGGTCAAAGTACTTGCCTTCATTAAAAAGGGCATAGAATACCGTAATTCCCTATTTTCGAAGCTTTTTACGTAAAGCTCTCTTCTCACCCCATTTTGAATAATTACCGTACAATGGGGGATACTTTTTGACTACCAATTCCCCGAAATTGGGGTAATAACCTGTAGTTTCTTTCCTTGAATAAACTATGGGTAACGTAACTCCAATCAATTAAACCCAAACTTAATGAGACTAAAACTACTATTTTCAGCAATCCTTCTGTTTGCCTTTACAGCTTATCAAGTAGAGGCTCAGAATACGGTAAGCGGTAAAGTTACTTCCGCTGAAGACGACGGTGGCTTACCCGGTGTTAATGTTGTGATCAAAGGCACAACTACTGGAGCCGTGACCGATCTAGACGGTTATTACAAACTAGTTGTACCATCAAATGATGCTATTCTGGTTTTTTCATTCATTGGTTTTACCGCCCAGGAAGTAAATGTAGCCGGGCGCAATTCTATTGATGTGACTCTAGCGCCAGATGTATCTCAATTGGAAGAGATCGTAATAACAGGTTCTGCCGTTGGAAAGTCCAAGAAGACTTTAAGCTTTGCAGTCGGAAGTATAGACAAGGAATTGATCGGAACGGTTCCAGCCCCTAATTTATCTTCTGGTTTACAAGGAAAAGTTGCGGGGCTTAGAGTAAACGGTGTTGGCGGTCAGCCGGGGCAAGGAGCCTTTTTTCAAATTCGGTCCGCAACTTCAATTTCCAATGGACAGCAGCCTCTAGTAATAGTAGATGGAATCTATATGAGCCCATCTACTTTGGCAGATCTTAGTGCTGAGGATATTGATAGGGTGGAAATATTGAAAGGTTCCGCAGGTGCTTCACTTTACGGTTCACAGGCGGCGAATGGTGTTATCCAGATCTTTACCAAAAGAGGAAAAGGCCTGGAGACCGGGGAAACTCAGATCACCTACCGAGGTGAATTTGGTTTTTCCAGAGAGGCAAATCGATATGATGTAAACAATTTTACCAACCGGCCTATTCTTGGGCCTGGAGATGATAACTTCGATCCCGATGATCCAAATCCCCAATTCGGAAGCCGTACCTTGGGAGTACCATCCACATTAATTCCCAACTTACAGGATTATCAAGAGCAATGGCTTTTTAGGGATGGGTTCTTTATGACCAATTCTTTGACGCTCCAAGGAAAAAATGAGAAAACGAATTTCCTTGCCTCTTTTCAAAGACTGGAGGACGAAGGAATTATTCAATTCAATGACGGCTACAGTCGAAATGCTTTCAGAGTGAATGTCGATCATAGGATCAGTGACAAGTTTGATATTCAGATAAGCTCAATGTATTCTAATTCAACTCAGGATTTACAGGACGCTCAATCCGCTGCCAATAACAGTTTCTGGGGTGGCCTGCTGTTCTTATTTCCTGCTTTTGATTTGGATCAGCCGAATGAGGAAGATGGTTCTCAGTTTAACTATGATATTGACAACACAGGGTTTGGTACTCAAAACCCGCTTTATGATATTCACAATATTAGCCAAACGGTTGATAGAACTCGGATCTTAGGTAATATAACCGTAAACTACGATATCACCGACTGGTTGCAGGTAAATACATCGGTAGGCCTTGATAGATCTACCAACGATTACGAGCATTTTATTGCTAAAGGATTCTTAAGTGATCTTAGCAGCTTTGGACCCATTTTCACCGCCTCCGGACCCATTCTTAGTAGTACCAGTAACGGTGGTGGGATAAATAGAACCAACCGAATTAACAATTCACTTATTTCTAGAGTAAACCTAGTGGCTCAAAAGCGATTTGGTGATTTCAACACCGCATTCCGTGCTAGTTATCTTTATGAAGAGCTTACCAGCGATTTTAACGGTGCAATTGGTGAGAATTTAGCGGTGGAAGAGGTGAGATCATTAGATAACGCACAGGATAATAAGTTTGTATTTTCCGAAGCTACTGAGATAGTGGCCAATAGTTTCTTTTTAATTGCTGATGTAGATTATCTGGAGAAATACATTTTTAGCGGCCTGGCCAGACGAGAGGGCTCGTCTTTGTTCGGCCCGGAGGAGCGATGGTCAAATTATTTTAGAGCTAGTGCAGCATATAGGATTACTGAGGATGTCACCATCCCTGGTTTTCAAGAATTGAAATTGAGAGCCTCAATTGGTACTGCCGGTGTAAGGCCCACTTTCGAGCAACGCTTTGAAACGTTTACCTTGATTGATGGCAAATCCCAGAAAAATACTCTAGGCAATAATTTTCTAAAACCTTCGAAGTCCACGGAAATCGAAGTGGGATTAAACGCCTCTTTCTTAGATGCTTTCAATTTTGAATTCACTTACTCCAATACCGAAACTGAAGACCAAATATTATTAGTACCGCTATCGGGAGCAGCGGGCTTTAGCGGTCAATGGAGAAATGCCGGTACACTTGAAGCCAACATATTTGAGGTTAGCTTGAATACGGATTTTGCACAATTGTTGAATTTGCCTGAAGGCTTCCGCTGGAACTTGGGTGTCAACTTTGACCGGGTGACCCAAGAGATCACCAAGTTAGATGTTCCTTCTTATAACACTGGACCCGGATTCCAACAATCAACCCTGTTCTTGATCGAGGAAGGTGTATCATTTGGGACCATGACGGGTGAGGTGTTCGCTACCTCAATAGATCAACTAGCTGGTCAGATAAACTCTGCTTCACCTGGCCAGGTAGAAGGTGAAGTGGGTCAACCAATAGATCCAAGCCTTTACTCTGTTAACGCATTGGGATTTGTAGTACTGACTTCCTCCATGGGGCAAGCCGGTGAAGTCCCTTACAAGCTAAGAGATGAAAATGGAAGCCCTCTGGTTAGAAAGATTGGAGATATCAATCCTGATTTCAGAATGGGGTTTGCTAATACCTTTGGGTATAAGGGCTTCTCATTGTATACCTTATTTGACTGGAAACAAGGAGGCGATGTTTATAATCTAACTAAGCAATGGATGATGCGCGATGCGCGCCACGGCGACGTAGCTAGATTTAACGGTGTTGATGCCAATGGCAATTCTGACGGATCACTGGCCATTGCCGAAAGCTTTTACGGTAGTGATGGACTTTACAATGTGCTGGTTTCGCACAGTGGTTTTGCTGAAGATGCCGGGTTCTTTATGCTCAGGGAGGCGTCACTATCCTATCAGTTGCCCAAGAACTTCTTGTCTGGTATTCTAGGTGGATTCATCGAGGATGCAAAAATCAGTGTCATAGGTAGAAATCTATTTACTATAACCGACTACACTGGATTCCATCCTGATGTTTCAGGTGCTCCTAAAGACGAAAACCGTTTGACTAATAGGTTTGATACCAATGCTGCTGGAAGTAATGATACCAATCCATCTGGCGATCCCAGTGTGTTTGCCGTCGATAACTTCGCTTATCCGGTAGCTAAAACGTTTAGTGTAAGCGCCCAAATTACCTTTTAACTATGAAAACATTAGTCATGAAAAGTATACGCAAGTTCAATTACATATTTCTGACAGTGGTTTTTCTTGGCTCCCTTGGGTGTGAAGATCTGGAAACCATAAATCAGAACAATCCGGACCGTGATAGAGTATTAGCTAGTGGTACTGATTTAATTTCAGTTTTGAATGGAGGTTACATCTCTTGGTGGCAGGCGATCCATGATGATCATCCAATTATGGCGTTATCTATTACCTCTGATCAATATGGAGTAAGCTGGGGTAATTTTGCCGGCCGAAGAATGGGTGAAGAACCGAGGGATGCTTATAACAACCGGGCCACTGAGTCACAAGATTATCGGAAGATGATTGAAGATCCCTGGTTCGGGGCATTATCTGCTGTCTCTACCGCCAATGATATAATTAATGCCCTTGACGGCGGAACGTCCATCGATAATGGTGGGGACCGCGACCAATCCACCCGAGCTGCAGCTTATCTCTTACGGGGGCTAAGCAATGGCTACTTAGGGTTGATGTTCGATGTTGGCTTCAGGGTATTGGAAACTGATGATGTGGCTAATCCGCTTGACTTTGTGCCTTATACTACTATGATAGATGCTGCCATTGAAGACCTGGACTTAGGTATTTCAATAGCACAGGCTGCTGGTGGTGATTTTAGTCATGAGTTCTTCAATGGTGTTAGCTTAGACAAAGATATGTTCATTAAATTGTCTAATTCTTATGCAGCTAGGTTCCTTAGCTCATGGCCCCGCACCGAATCGGAAGCCGCAGGAATAGATTGGCCAGCGGTTTTATCCCGAGCTAGTCAGGGTATTGACTTTAATTTTGCACCGGAGGCAGACGGTAGCTTCTGGTTCAGTGGACAACAGTATCAATACCGCGATACCGGAAACGGTGATTTTTGGGCCCGTGTGGATCAACGTTTGGTGGCAGCCATGGACCCTTCTCAGCCTACCCGATATCCTGAAGTGATTGCTAAAGGGGAAGCACCTTTAGCTAGTCCTATGGCGACTTCCGACGACGCCAGATTGCTTACTGATTTTACCTTCGAGCCGGAAGTTGATTTTCCTACTGACCGGGGAGAATGGCACTTTTCTCATTACAAGCATAGTCGCAATATTAGTGATCCGACGTTTGCAGGTGATGCTACTGCAGCTGGGCCCATGCCAGTTTTCAGGAAAGCCGATAATGACTTGCTGCATGCGGAAGCTCTGTTAAATACGGGCGATCCTTCAGGGGCAGTTGATATTATCAACAACGGGACCAGAGTAACTCGAGGTGGACTCGCCCCTTTGTCTTCCGGTGCCAGCGCAGACGAAATTAATGATGCGATAATGTATGAAAAGGCCATTGAGTTAATGGGAACCGCTCCATTTGCTTTGTGGCTGGAAAGACGAAGAAGAGGACCTAGATTAGCATTTGACCAGGTGGATGCTCTGGGCGGATTACAAATTGGAACACCAGCCCAACTTCCGTCTCCCGCAAAGGAATTAGACATACGGGTGGAAGCTTCGTACAACTTTGGAGGAGTGAATACTGACCCTGAGGGAATAAATAGATTCTGATTATTAAAAAAAATGGCAAACTATATGAAAAGTACCGGGAGAATCCTGGTACTTTTCTGTTACTAGTGCCTCCGACAGGAGTTTGATCAAAAATTTGACGGGAATTGATTTGATGATAATAACGTTTGTTAATATTAATGTTTAAGTATTCAGTTTAGGATAATATAGCCTTTATCAACAAGTATGAAGACAATTTTGAGCGGATTGATTAGTGTATCAATAATGCTTCTTTCCTGCCAACCCCCTCAGGATGAGATACCAAATGCCGATAAGTTATTTACTCTGCTTCCTCCTACGTTAACTGGGATCGACTTCAAAAACCCTATCGAAGAAAACGAGAAGGAGAATCACTTAATCAACGACATGTTGATATCCGGTGCTGGAGTAGCAGTAGGGGATATTAACAATGATGGGTTAGCAGACCTGTTTTTCACCGGTAATCAGGTCCAGGATCGTCTTTACTTAAACAAAGGCAAACTTAAATTCGAAGATATTACCGACGAGGCAGGTATCCTCCCTGACAATATTTGGTCTTCCGGCGTGACCTTCGGAGATGTAAATGCTGATGGATACCAGGATATTTATGTCACAAAATATACTTTTGGTGAGAGCCAACTTAGTGAAAACCTGCTTTACATTAATAATGGGGATTTGACATTTACAGAGCGAGCAGCAGAATGGGGGCTGGCCGACCGGGGTTTTTCAGTGCAAGCAACTTTCCTTGATTTCGATATGGACGGGTTTTTGGATCTGTACTTAATCAATCAACCGCCCTCACTTGGCAATCGCCAGGGCAACAAGATATCCCTTTCCAGGCTGAAAAGTTTGCACTACACTGATAAAATGTATCGCAATAATGGTAACGGTACCTATGATGATGTTACCGCTTGGTGTGGCATTAATAATTTAGCTTTTGGCCTTTCTGCTACGGTGGGTGATTTTAACAACGACCTACTTCCTGACATGTATGTGGCCAACGACTACGAAAAGCCCGATCATCTGTATATCAATCAGGGGAAGGGAAAGTTTGCCGATCGCACTAATCAGGCAATAAAACATATCTCCAATTTTAGTATGGGCACCGATGTCGCAGACTATGATAATGATGGATTTTTGGATGTGATGGTAGTTGATATGGTACCTGAAGGTCACAAGAGAATCAAAACCAATATGGGTGGTATGGACCCAAAAGCTTTTTGGGATATTGTGAACCAAGGCTGGCATTACCAATATATGTTCAATACGCTACAGCGTAACAATGGCAATGGGACTTTCAGTGACGTTGCTCACTTGGCCGGGGTCTCAAATACCGATTGGAGTTGGTCAGCATTGTTTGGCGATTTTGACAATGATGGCTGGAAGGACTTGTTCATTACCAACGGAGTAAAGCGGGCCATGCGAAATAGTGATCTGGATATAAAGTACAACACGATACTTGATAGCCTAGAACTGGTAGCCCAAGCGGAGAATATGGATCTCTGGGAAACTATGAATATTATGGATCTCGTTGAAATGGCGCCAATAGAGAGACTTACCAATTATATTTTCAGAAACAATGGCGATCTCACTTTTGACAAAAAAACCGAGGAGTGGGGCTTGGATCTCCCTACACTATCCTATGGTGCAGCCTATGGAGATCTGGATAATGATGGAGACCTTGAATTGATCGTTAACAACACTGATGACTATGCTCACATATACCGGAACAATGCTATCGAGCAGAAATCCGGCAATTATTTACGACTAACTATAACTAACGAGGAGGGTGGTCCTGCATATGGAGCTAAGGTGCGGATTTATAAGGATGGTAAGTTTTGGCAATTGCAGGAACTGACCAATGTAAGGGGATATAAATCAAAAAGCGAGGATGTATTGCATTTTGGACTAGGAGATCACAAGCAGGTGGAGAAGGTAGAGATCACGTGGTCTTATGGTCACAGGTTGATCATAGAAAATGTAGGAGCAAATCAATCACTTAAAATCGATCCCTCCATGACGGAAGGCCAAGTGGCGGCTAAACCGTCTAAAAGTTATTTGTTCTCCGAAGTTACTGACCAGCTGGGAATACACTACAAACATATCGAAAATGATTACGATGACTTCCAAAAAGAAGTGTTACTACCTCATAAAATGTCAAATTTTGGCCCTGGTTTAGCCACTGGCGATGTAAATGGTGATGAACTTGAGGATTTCTATGTTGGAGGAGCTGCTGGTTACAGTGGGGCGCTGTTCCTGCAACAACCGGAAGGCGGCTTTGTCCGGGCAGCTCAAACTGCTTGGGGAAATGACAGTCTTTATGAAGACTTGGGAGCTGAGTTTTTTGATGCAAATGGAGATGGCAATCTTGATCTTTATGTAGTTAGTGGAGGGAATGAATTTGAGCCCGGAGATATTTCTTTGCAGGATCGCTTATATGTCAATGACGGAAAAGGGAATTTTAAGCTAGAGAGGAATCGCTTACCCGAAATGCATACTAGCGGATCCAAGGTGGTGCCTGCAGACTATGATTCTGACGGTGACTTAGATCTATTCGTTGGAGGAAGGCTCCTTCCGGGGAAATATCCATGGCCGGCAAAGAGTTATATACTTCGCAATGACAATGGTAACTTTGTGGATGTGACTGAAGAAGTTGCACCCGATATGCTAAAGGCCGGGTTAGTAACTACAGCTGTGTGGACAGATTTTAGTGGAGATGGGAAACTTGATTTAGCTATAGCTGGAGAATGGATGCCTATAACTCTGCTGAAAAATCTTGGTGGTTCGTTTGAAAATGTGACTGCTCAAGCCGGACTAGACCAAACGGTAGGTTGGTACTATGCCCTGGTTTCAGAAGATTTTGACCATGATGGGGATTATGATTTTGTAGCTGGTAACTTAGGATTAAACTACAAGTATAAAGCTTCATCAGAAGAACCCTTTGAGATTTATAGTGACGATTTTGACAAAAATGGGAGATTGGATATTGTCTTAAGTTATCATGAACAGGGAGAGATATTTCCTTTGCGGGGGAAATCATGTTCTACCGATCAAATGCCTTTACTAAAGGAAAAATTTCCCACTTTCGAGTCTTTTGGTGAAGCAAATTTAAAGGAGATTTACGGACCTCAACTGGACAAAGCCTTAAATTATAGGGCTACGACCTTTGCTAGTTCTTACGTAGAAAATTTAGGTGATGGCTCTTTCAGAATATCTAAGCTCCCTAACGAAGCCCAACTATCATCAATCAATAACATCATAGTTCAGGATTACAATCAGGATGGCTCATTAGACCTTTTAATATCGGGCAACCTATATCCCGTGGAGATTGAGACCCCGAGGAACGACGCAGGCATGGGGCTTTTTATAACTGGAGATGGCGAAGGCAATTTCACACCGGTACCTTTGACCGAAAGTGGTTTTTTTGCACCTCATGATGCCAAGGATATGAAAGTGATTACTATTGGTAAAGGGGTTAATAAAAGGGACGTGATCTTGGTAGCCAATAATGACTACTGGTTACAAGCCATTCAATACAACCCTGGCAACTTGATCAAGAAACAGCAACTAATCTCATTAAAGTAGGGACATGACTAAATTATCAGAGCGGGTAAGGAAAGGCGGGGGCACCAGTACGATAGCCTCTTTCTTACTGCTTTTTTATTTATTAATGCTGCTGGCTTGTGATAAAGATAATGAGAAACCGATAAGGACTGAGACGCTATTTTCATTGCTCAGTCCCGATGAAACTGGGATCGATTTCCAAAATATCGTGGTCGAAGATGAGAGGCACAATCATCTGATCAATGACATGATCGTGGCTGGAGCCGGTGTTGCGGTTGGCGATATTAATAATGACAGCTTACCGGATCTTTTCTTCGCAGGTAATCAGGTGCCTGACCGACTTTATGTAAATAAAGGGAATTTGCAATTTGAGGATATTTCGGCCGCCTCAGGTATCAACCTAGATCATACCTGGTCAGCTGGTGTAACGATGGCCGACGTTAATAACGATGGTTATTTGGACATTTACGTGTGTAAAAGTGTGCAGGAGACCCCCCAGTTGAGTAAAAACCTTCTCTTTATAAATAATGGTGATCTAACTTTTAGCGAAAAAGCAGCGGAGTACGGTTTGTCTGATCGGGGTTTCTCTGTCCAAGCTGCTTTTTTCGATGCTGATAACGATGGGTTTTTGGATCTATATCTGGTGAATCAACCTCCCAGTTTAGGAAAGCGATCTGGAGCGGTACCTAACCGTTTGAATGCCCGTACTATGGTATATAGTGACAAGCTCTATTGGAATAATGGGCAAGGTACATTTAGGGATGTGACTTTTGAGGCTGGGGTGCTAAATCTTGGCTATGGGCTTTCAGCCACCGTGGGCGATTTTAATAATGACGGATGGAACGATATCTATGTGACCAACGATTTTGACCGTCCGGACCATCTTTACTTTAACCAGGGAGATGGTACTTTTAAAAACGTGATCAACCAAGCGGTTAAGCACATTTCCAATTTTAGTATGGGTTCAGACGCTGCGGACTATGACAATGATGGGTTGTTAGACATTATGGTAGTGGACATGATTGCCGAGGATCATAAAAGAATCAAAACAAACATGGGGGGGATGGAGCCTAAAGACTTTTGGAAAACAGTCAACAATGGCTGGCACTACCAATACATGTTTAATACTTTACAAAGAAACAATGGCAATAGTACTTTTAGTGAGGTGGCTCATTTGGCAGGTGTGTCTAATACTGATTGGAGTTGGAGTCCGTTGTTAGCTGACTTGGATAATGACGGCTGGAAAGACCTCTTTGTCACTAATGGTATCAAGAGGAACCAAAGGTTCACGGACCTGGAGAATAGAATTACTGCTAAGCTGGATAGTCTTGAATTAGTTGCCGAGGCGCAAGGAAAGAAATTAGATGAGGTGATTGATGTGATGGACTTTGTAGATATGGCGCCTGCTGATAAAGTTGCTAATTATTTATTCAAAAATAATGGAGATCTTACCTTTGATAAAAAGAGCAATGAATGGGGTGCACTGGAGCAAACCTTCTCCTTCGGTTCGGCCTATGCCGACCTGGATTTGGATGGTGATCTTGACCTTGTTGTAAACAACATGGATGATTACGCCTCCATTTACAGAAATCATAGCGTCGAAAGAGAAAAAACAAATTACCTGAGAATTTTGGTGGTAAATAAAGTGGGTAGCCCGGCCTACGGGGCAAAGGTGAAACTTTATGAAGGAGAAAGTATCTGGCAGTACCAGGAACTGACCAACGTGCGAGGTTATATGTCAAAAAGCGAAGATGTATTACATTTTGGCTTAGGAGGTGCAAAGGAAGTGGAAAAGATAAAAGTGATTTGGCCCGATGGCAAAATAACCATAAAAACCCATCTGCAAGCTAACCAAATGCTCCAGATAGGTCCATCTGACGCTGAGCCAATGGAACAAGGCACAGTTTCCCAGCCAAAGTTATTCGCCGATGTGACTAAAACTTTACAAATAGATCATCGCCACAAAGAGAATAACTTTAATGACTATAATAGAGAGATCCTATTGCCACACAAGATGTCCAATTTTGGACCGGGATTGGCAGTTGGTGACTTAAACGGGGACGGGTTGGACGATTTTTACGTTGGAGGAGCTAAAGATTATGCCGGGGCTATATTTGTACAAAAAGTCGACAACACCTTTGAAAAGAGTAATCAGTCTATTTGGGAAAATGAAAAGATGTACGAAGACTTGGGCGCAATTTTATTCGATGCCGATGGAGATGATGATTTGGATCTCTATGTTGTAAGTGGAGGTAATGAATTTGAGAAAAACGCACCTGAGTTGCAAGACAGAATATATTTGAATAATGGAAGAGGCAATTTTGAAAGATCTATAGAAGCTCTTCCACAAATGTTTACCAGCGGGTCATGTGTAGTACCAGGGGACATCGACAAGGATGGAGATTTGGATTTGTTTGTTGGAGGAAGACTGGTTCCGGGCAACTACCCTCAACCAGCCAGGAGTTATATTCTAAATAATGATCAGGGTAGGTTTACTGATATCACCAACGAGATAGCCCCAATGCTGCAGCAAGCGGGTCTGGTAACCTCAGCGGTATGGACCGATTTTAACGGGGATAGTCTAATGGATCTTGCGTTGGTAGGGGAATGGATGCCAGTTACTTTGTTGGAAAACCAGAAAGGCAGATTTATCGATGTAACTGAATCTCATGGCTTAGCCGGAAAGGTTGGCTGGTTTTATAGTATTATCTCCGAAGATTTTGACAGGGACGGTGACAAGGATTTTGTAGTAGGAAACTTGGGTTTGAACTACAAGTACAAGGCTTCAGAAGATGAACCTTTTGAAATCTACTATCATGACTTTGACGATAACGGTCAGCTTGATATTGTGTTGAGTTATTATGAGCAAGGGGAATCCTTCCCCGTTCGAGGTCGCTCTTGCTCGGCTCAGCAAGTTCCTGAGTTGAAAGAAAAATTTCCAACATTTGAATCCTTCGGCGATGCTAATTTAAGGGATGTTTATGGGTCTGAATTAGACCAGGCCATAAACTATCGAGCGACCTCTTTCGCTTCTGCCTACATTGAAAATTTAGGTGGAGGAGATTTTCTTTTCAAGCCGCTACCTAACCAGGCGCAGCTTTCTTCCATTAACAATATCCTAGCCAAAGACTTCGACCAGGATGGGCATTTGGATATTCTGACTTCTGGTAACCTATATGCCTCAGAAATTGAAACTCCTCGGAACGATGCAGGGATGGGGCTTCTCCTTAATGGTGACGGCCATGGTAATTTCATGCCTGTGCCGTTATCCGAAAGCGGATTTTTTGCTCCCCACGATGCGAAAGATATGAAGCTGATAACCGTAGGTACAGACAAAGAACCAGTGCTACTTGTGGTTAATAATAATTATCGTATACAGGCCATAAAGTGGATATATACCGGTGCTAAACTAAGTGGTGATTTACTGACCATCAAATAAGTATCTATCACTAGATACAATCAACTATGGCATATTTACATCTCGAACAAACCCGTTTTCAGGTATTTTGGGTTCTTTAACAAGACCGACACCTACCCTAAAAGGGGCTAACGAGTTGATACCCTCTCGCTACTATATGATATTCTTCTATTCTGCTGTCACACTGTTTCGTGCAGAAATCTCTTAACCCAGATCCTTTTGGTCCCGCATTCCGTCCCTCTAATTGGGGCTATGATTTGACACAAATTACTACGAATCACGGGATATTATTTGGAAACTAATACACCGAAATTGGGTCATTATTTCTAAACTATTTATAACAAAAACCCAATTTTTATGAGACTACGTATACTATTTTCATTGTCACTTATATTCTGCTTAGCGGGTTATATTGTGGCACAAGACCGGTCAGTTTCCGGTACGATTACTTCCACCGACGATGGCTCGGGGCTCCCTGGAGTGAATGTGCTGATCAAGGGTACTA
The DNA here is from genome assembly GCA_051011275.1 of Cyclobacteriaceae bacterium. Lineage (GTDB taxonomy): Bacteria > Bacteroidota > Bacteroidia > Cytophagales > Cyclobacteriaceae > JBPCUG01. The sequence goes on from JBPCUG010000213.1 coordinate 16,564, forward strand.
CCAATGGCACTATAAGTGATCTTGATGGAAATTACAAAATACTTGTTCCCTCGGAAGAAGCCACTTTGGTATTTTCCTTTATAGGTTTTACCACCCAGGAAAGGGTAGTTGGAGACCAGTCAGTAATTGATATTACCCTGGCAAGCGACATTACAGAATTATCGGAAATTGTTGTTACGGCTATTGGTTTGGAAGCCAACAAAAGAGACTTAGGTTATTCGGTCCAGCAGATAAACTCCGATGAAGTAATAAAAGCTAGAGAAACTAATTTTATTGCCGGCTTGGCAGGTAAAGCTGCTGGGGTGCAGGTCACCAGTTCCGGAGGGTCTCCAGGCGCTGCTGCCCAAATCCGGATCCGGGGTAATAAATCTTTTCAAGGCAGCAATTCGCCTTTGTTTGTAGTAGACGGTGTACCAATTGACAACAGTACTTTCACTACCAGTGATTCGCCAGAGGATGCCGTAAGTGATCTGGCTTCCGGAGGTGTAAATGATTCCAACCGTGCCATAGACATTAATCCGGATGACATTGGTTCGCTTACGGTTTTGAAGGGACCGGCAGCAACCGCATTATATGGTATTCGAGCAGCAAATGGTGCAGTGATCATTACCACCAAGAAGGGTAGCTATGCCTCAGGTAGACCTAAGATCAGCTTTAGCACGTCTTTTACCGCTGACAGGGTCAATAAATTACCGGAGTTACAAAAAGTATACGCTCAAGGTAATCCGGTTAGTGGAGTACCTACTTTTCAAGGCCCCATGACTGGTTCCTTTACCGGGGTGAGCTGGGGCCCAAGGATTGATGAACTGCGCTATGCTGATGAAGCATCTATCTGGGACCGTAATGGCTTAATTGTTCCCGCTAGTGATCCTCGTGCCACCAATCGGGTAGCAAATGCTTACGACAATGAAGGAGATTTCTTCCAAACCGGTAAAACTTGGAGCAATCATATTAGTGTAACAGGAGGAAGCGAATCGATGAACTATTATGCTTCGATTGGGAGATTAGACCAATCTGGAATCATCCCTAATAGTGATTTTACTAGGACTTCGGTAAAGGCTACCATCGGCGCTAAGCTGACTGATCGGCTTAAAACTACGTTCTCCGCCAACTACATTAACTCCTCAGGCAAAAGAGTTCAAAACGGATCCAACACTTCCGGAGTAATGTTAGGTCTTATGAGAACTACCCCAACATTCGACAATAGCAATGGATTCGATCCCGATAACAACCCGCTGGCCTACCAGTTTGAAGATGGCCGGCCCCGAGCTTATCGAGGCTTGTTGGGAGATCGTGCAATTTACGACAATCCCTACTGGACGGTTTTCAAAAATTTCTTGACCGATGATGTTGACAGATTGATAGGATATACACAAGCATCCTATGAGGTGCTTCCCTGGTTTACCACTACTGCAAGGTTAGGAATAGATACATATAGTGACTTTAGAAAACAACGTAATGATATCGGATCAGGTACCCTGCCCGCAGGACAGGTGATCAATCATAATATTAAAAGCACTGATATCAATGTTGATATTTTGGGTACCATAAATAAGGACATTACCAATGACCTCTCCCTAACGGGCACCATTGGGTGGAATTATTACAATAAGCAAGTGGACAATCGGCGGGATGACGGCCAGCAGCTTGCTTCTCGTGGTTTTTTCAATATTGCCAGCGCTGGATCTGTAAGTGCAGTTGAAAGACCCACCCAAAGGAAACTTTATGGTGTCTATGGTGATGCAAGGATATCATATAAGGAGCAAATTTTCGTAAACCTAACCGCTAGAAATGACTGGTCATCCACCTTGGTAGATGATAATAACTCATTTTTTTACCCTGCAGCGGCTCTGGGTTGGGCCTTCACTGAGACTTTAGGAATGGGTAATAATAATATTCTTCCTTACGGTAAACTTCGCGTATCCTACGGTAAGGTGGGCAATGATGCCAGCTTCGCTCTGACCTCCACTGGCTTTGCACAAGCTAGGGTAAGAGATGGTTGGACCACTCCCAATGGCGTAATCTTTCCAGCTTTGGGTACCAATTCATTCAAACCAGACGACCTTTTAGGTAATCCTGATTTGAAGCCTGAGTTCACCACCACTCTGGAAGTTGGTGCTGACTTGAAGTTTTTCAAAGGTAGGATCAGTACAGATATTACCTACTACAGGGCTATTTCGGAGGATATGATTATTCAAGTGGACATACCCAGGTCATCTGGCTTCTTGACCAGGGCGATCAATGCCGGAGAAATTGAGAACGAGGGATTGGAAATAGCTTTAAATGCAACAGTTCTAGAAAGAGACGATTTTGCTTACGATGTAGGTCTCAACTTTAATAAGGCTACCACAATTGTGAATAGACTTGCACCGGGGTTAAAGGTGATCACGATTGATCCTTTTGGCACCCAAAGAATTCAGGAAGGCGAGCCTTTCGGGATATTCTTTGGTACTAGGTTTTTACGAAACGACCAGGGTCAAATGGTTATAGACCCTAATGACGGAATGCCCTTACAGGATCCAGTAGATGGAAAAGTGGGAAATCCCACTCCTGATTGGACATTGGGCTTTAGAAATACATTTACTTATAAAGGGTTATCTCTTTCGTTCTTACTTGATATCCGACAAGGAGGCGATGTTTACAATGGTACTTCGGGAGTACTTAACAACTTTGGTGTAGGGATAGCCACCCTTGATCGAAACGAAAGAGTTATTTTCCCAGGAGTGCTAGCAGATGAAAATGGCAACCCAACCACTACCGCAAACAACATTGAGGTAGTCAAAGGTGGAACTGATGGTGGAACTAATTTCTATTCCAACTACGGTTTTGTAAACCTGGATGAGTTGACAGTGCAGGATGCGTCTTGG
>JBPCUG010000214.1:0-4202 GCA_051011275.1 Cyclobacteriaceae bacterium
GATCACTGACTTTAACTTAGCAACTGCTTTGGCATCATTGGAAGATGAAGAAAGTGAAGAAGATCCTATAACTATTGGCAAGGAAGGGATCGATCGGGCGGCAACACGAATTAATGATATCAGAAAAGAGCTTCAAGAGATGCATCAGCAAGTTGTAGCTGCAATCAGTAAATCTATCACAGCTTTCAACGAAGGTATTTTTGCTCTGACAAAAGCAGATAGAGTTTTCGATATTAAGTTGCGCATTGCCAAAGCCAAGACCATAGAAAAAACCAAAGCCCTACGCGCCAGGGTTACCGACTATTTGCAGGTAACTGTACCCAGAATGGTATCGAAGGCCAAGCGCAAACTGTTCATCCTGAACCGCTACTACCTTGAGACCCGCAAAAAATATGGCATCTCTACTCAGTCCGTAAATCTGTCGGCAGAAATTTCAACCTTTCTATCCGAAACTGATACTTCCGTAAAGCAGTTACCATTTGTTTACCAACGACTGTTTGAAATCGCGCCTCTAGAAAATGAAAACTTTTATGTTCCACGGCAATCAGAAACATTGCAACTAAACAAAGCCTTCCAAAACTGGGAAAAGGGGCACTTCAGTCCGACAGTTGTTGTGGGTGAGGCAGGTAGTGGTACAACTACTTTGCTAAACTTCTGGCTAGAGGGCCAAAAAACCAGTTGTAATCTCGTCAAAGCCAATGCTGACGGTCAAATACATCAGGAAGCGGGTTTATTGAATTTTGTCAAGGAGCTTTTCAACCAACCGGAATTAGGCAGTTTTGATGCTCTGGCTGAACTACTGAACGGTTTTAAAATTAAACAAATCATCGTTCTAGAAAATTTGCAGCACTTCTACTTGCGTAAGGTAGATGGCTTTGGCTGTTTTAAGAAGTTATTCTGGCTGATCTCACGTACCAATAAAAATGTTTTCTGGCTGGCCACTATTAACCTGTACGCCTACGAATATCTGAACAAGACACTTGGTATCGAAGACTTCTTTGCTTATACCGTAAAGCTTGGCAGTCTCAAGGATGAGCAAATAACCAATGTGGTCTTGAAGAGACACAGCGTGAGCGGTTACAATGTCAGGTACAAACCCGGCAAGTTGGATCGTAAGAGCAAAAAGTTTACCAAAGCCACTCCAAAAGAGCAGCAAGCCTTTCTAGAGAAAGAATATTTTTCCAGTCTCAATCGCTTAGCCAATAGCAATATCAGTGTAGCTTTGATCTTTTGGTTAAGGTCCACATTGCAAGTGACAGATGATAGCTTGGTCATGGGATCTCTGAAGGATTTTGATTTTTCTTTTCTTTCTAATCTTAACCAAAGCAAGTTATTTACTTTGTACATGCTACTGCTGCATGATGGATTAAATTCTGAAAATCATGCATTGGTTTTCAACCAGTCCGAAGAACAGAGTAAACTTGATTTGATCCTTTTGCACGAGGATGGAATCATAGTCAAAAAAGAAGATTTCTATTTTCTCAATCCTTTGCTGTTCCGGCAAATGGTCAATTTACTAAAAGCCAAAAACCTGCTACACTGATGACGAAATCGTTAGCATCATATCTTAAAATACGCCACCACTTCAGATGTGTCAGTTTCGTTATTGCTACTCTTTTTTGCCTGAGTGGAATAACCGGCATTGCCCAGGTAAAAACCGATACAACCGTAGTAAGAGACTCAAGCTTGGTGATTCACATTCATAGCTCTGATACAGTCATTCTGATTAGCGATACTACGCGCTCCAAGGGTTTGCTATCCGACATCCAGAAGACAGAAACAAAAAAGGAAGAGGAAACTATCAATCCTAAATCAGTTTTGGAAACCATCTCTTTTACTAAGGTTTTGTTTTCCATTCTCTTTTTGGTGGTAGCTTACTTTATCATTAAGATGGTCACCAAGCTGCTCAATTTATTCGCCGAAAGGAGCACGCGTTATCGGATTACAATTAAAGGGATCATTCCGGTTTTTAGGATCCTTGGATGGGTATTGGTGATCTATCTGGTTATTCAAGGGATCATCAGCCCTCCAATAGAAACGGTAATTGCCGTTACCGCTTCGGTCGGTATCGCAGTTGGATTCGCTGCACAGGATATATTAAAGAATATTTTTGGTGGATTGATGATCCTATTTGACCGACCATTTAAGGTAGGTGATAAAATAGAAGTAGGCAAGTATTATGGTGAAGTGGTAGAAATTGGGCTAAGATCTACCAGGGTGATAACGCCTGATGATTCTCTAGTCAGTGTACCTAATGCTGAGATCATGAACCAATCGGTGTCAAATGCAAACTCCGGTGAAGCCAACTGCCAGGTAGTAGCTGAGATCTATTTGCCGCTTACGGTGGACACCGATCGGGTACGAACAATTGCATTGGAAACCGCCCAGGTATCAAGGTACATCTATTTGAATAAGCCTGTTGTGGTGCTATTTTTCAACGAGGTAAAAGAACGACGTTCCTACTTAAAAATGAGACTCAAGGCTTATGTGGCTGATATCAGGGATGAGTTTGCCTTTAAAAGTGACATGACCGAGATTGTCATTAGGGAGCTGCTGCAACAAAAACTGATCAAAGCGCAGGACCTATATTAAGATATCTTTTTCCCAAACCGGCTCGGTTGCCTTCCCCACGCTTCACAATCTGCTTTATTATCTTTATTTTGCGGGGAAATTTTGACTTTCTATGAGCCTGGAGCTGTTCCATATCTTCTCAGTGATCATTGTACTATCTGCGGTCTTTTCTTTTCTAAATCAAAAGTCATTAAGATTGCCCACCACTATCAGCTTGATGATCGCCGGTCTAGTGGTTTCCCTAGTGATCCAGGCAGGATACTATTTGTCGCCTGCTTATGCTAACTGGATCACAGAAAAGCTAGGTACTATTGACTTTTCAAAGTTCCTTTTGGATTTCCTTTTGAGTTTTCTCCTCTTTGCCGGAGCCATGCACATCGACCTTCGGCGGCTAGCCAAAGACCGAGGGCCAATATTGAGTTTTGCTACATTTGGTGTATTACTTTCGACATTCGCAGTAGGTACTATCATATATTATGCTTTGATTGGTCTGGGTCACCCAATGGCATACATATATTGCTTATTATTCGGAGCGTTGATCTCCCCTACCGACCCCATTGCAGTGTTGAGCCTGCTGAAGAAAGTAGGGATTCCTAAATCCTTGGAATTGAAGATCGCCGGTGAATCACTATTTAACGATGGTGTCGGGGTAGTCATTTTTATCACCCTGTTTGAAGTGGCACGACGAGGAATAGACCAGATAGGCATTATGGAGGTGGGCGAACTGCTGCTCACCGAGGTTGCCGGAGGTGTGTTACTTGGATTAGTCACTGGATATTTGGGATTTCGATTAATGAAATCATTGGACCACTACCAAACGGAAGTTCTCATCACCTTAGCATTGGTGACCGGTGGTTACAGTTTGGCCAGCTATTTACATTTTTCAGGGCCGCTTGCCATGGTAGTGGCAGGTCTTTTCATAGGAAATCAAGCTCGTGAAACCGCAATGTCGGCAATTACCCTCGATTATGTGACCAAATTCTGGGAGATCGTCGATGAGGTGCTGAATGCTATTCTATTTGTTCTGATTGGCCTTGAGTTACTTTTGATCGATTTCAATTTAAATTATATTGTTATTGGGGTTATCGCCACAGTAGTTGTAATTGGTGTTCGTTATGTAGCTTTAGCTTTTCCATCTTATTTGTTAGGCTTTAATAAGACTTTTGCCCCTAATACATTGGCTATCATGACCTGGGGGGGCTTAAGAGGAGGTATATCCATTGCTTTGGCTTTGTCACTACCAGACTCACCGGAGAAGAATCTGATTGTCGCTATCACCTACATAGTCGTATTGGTCTCCCTTATTGTTCAAGGCCTAAGCATCGAGTGGCTGATAAAACGACTAGAAAAGAAATCATCGTTGCTTAAATAACCCCATTAGGCTTCAGGAACTAATCAACCCTACTTTTTGGTACAGGCGATTTCCATCCGACTTAAACTCATCACCTTCCTTAGGGGTGACATAGTATTCCATTTTGGTGTTGGTTTCGTCCACTACCGTTAGGTGAATACGGTGTTTTTGAACTTGCTGTGACATCGGATCGAAGTAATCCGCTACCATATCCAGCTCCTTACCGGACCCAAGCATCTTACCTCTGAATACATCACACCAGTACCAAAATTATCTATCC
>JBPCUG010000215.1:0-5350 GCA_051011275.1 Cyclobacteriaceae bacterium
TCCAAATCTTCAGGGGTTACCTGAGCATTAGCAATCCCAAAGGCCAGAGCAATACTTGGGTCTTCAAGAGAGATTGGAAATGCCCCTACAAACAATGCTTTTTGTTGTTCATCCTTAACAGACTTCGATAGCCTGGAGCTTTCGCCTTGTGATAGCAATTGAGCCAACATACTTACCGCATAGTAATCGTCGGTCCCTTGGGCTGGCGTCCGATATCCTTGGATCACGGCTGGCAACTGTATGTTGTCGAAAACCACATCGCGTACTTCAGCAGTGAGTTCAGGTTCGGGAGTGGTTGGCCTTGGGATTTCAGTCGTACCCTTGGGTATTTCAGCAAAATACTTTTCTACTAATCCTTTGGTTTTTTCAATGTCTAGATCACCGGCAATAGAAAGAACAGCGTTATTAGGAACATAGAATGTTTTGTAAAAATCTATATAATCTTCGTCCTGGGCAGCATCCAGATGGTCCATAGATCCTATTATGGGCCACTTATAGGGATGCACTGTGAAGGCCCTTTTCATTGTTTCTTCAACTACCGAGCCATAAGGAGTATTATCAACACGCTGACGCCTTTCCTCCTTCACCACTTGACGTTGTGTCTCAATGCCTACCGAGTCTACCTTAGCATGCATTAAGCGTTCAGATTCCAGATACAAGCCTAGTTCCAATTGATTAGAAGGCAGCAATTCGTAGTAGTAGGTCCGATCCCAGGAAGTATTGGCATTGTTGGCGCCACCTGCATTGGTAATGAGTTTATCAAATTGCCCACGTTCTATATTCTTCGATCCTTCGAATAAAAGATGCTCGAAGAAATGAGCAAATCCGGTTCGGTCAGGATTCTCGTTTTTAGATCCAACATGGTACATGATAGACACGGCCACAATTGGGGTGCTGTGATCTTCGTGAAGTATAACGTGTAGGCCATTGTCAAGATCATACTCGACAAATTCCAACTTTGGGCTCTGGGCAACTACGGTCAAAGAAAAGACCAGTGCCAAGAAACACAATAAAGCGCTCTTTCTCATTTCAGTTGATTTAATTAGAAGTCATTAGGGCTACTAACTTACTAGGATTTTTGGTAATTACTTAACCGTAATTACCCCAATGCACCAATTTTTACATAAACGGCAGTTTGGTGCATAATCCTTAGTTTCTGGTTCTTATCCTTAAGTAGTGATGATCGTTTTTCAACTGAAAATCGAAAACTAGAAACTAGGAACTAAATAAGGTGGTTAAGGATTTCCTGAACTTGATGCCAGTCCAACCGGGGGCCGAACTTGGAAACTATCTTAGACGATGCCATGCTAGCTAATTTACCGGCTTGTGCATAAGTGTGACCATGGGTGATACCATAAAGAAAGGCACCGGCAAACATATCTCCGGCCCCGTTTGAATCAATCGCCTCTACTTTGTAAGGTTCTATATCAATGAATGTGTCTCCATCAAAGATCATAGCTCCATTGGCACCTTGCGTAATCACGAAAGTATGGGCTGCCTTTTTAAGTTCCTCACGTGCTTGGTGAAGATCATCTGTTTGTGCATAAGCCAAAGCCTCATCCTCATTACAAAAAAGAAGATCAACACTAGCTCCGATCACTGACTCAAAACCTTCCCTAAAGAATTTTACCATATTGGGGTCAGAAAAAGTTAAGGCCGTTTTTACCCCAAAATTTTCAGCCATCTTTTTGGCTGCGAGCATGGTGCCCTGACTTTCGGGGTTTGATACCAAATATCCCTCTATGTATAAATACTCTGAGTCTTTCAAGGCAGCTTCTTCAAGCTCACTAACTGACAGCTCACCGGTGATGCCCAGAAAGGTATTCATTGTGCGGTCAGCATCTGGAGTGATCATCACCAGACACCGTCCAGTTACGCCTTCTTCCCGATTGTCTTTGTCCAGGTTAGTATCCACCCCGGCTGCCATCAGATCCTTCCAATAGAAATCACCCATTTCATCGCTAGCAACCTTGCAGGAATAAAAACAGCTACCTCCGAATTGGCTGACAGCAATTACTGTATTTGCTGCCGAACCACCAGATTGCTTTTTAGTCATCGAGGCATTCAAAGCTTCTATCAATTGTGCTTGGCGATGGTCCTCCACCAAGGTCATTACACCTTTTTCAACTTCATGCTGTTGCAAGAACGCTGGTGTGACCTCGAATTCCAGATCTACCAAAGCATTACCTATACCGTATACATCGTACTTTTTGTTCATGGCAATTTTTTCTGGAGGCAAAAGTAACTACATTTTTTGGGTAAAAAAATCCTGGCGGTAGGGGGGTCCGCAACCAATGCTAACTATCGGAATCTGCCTTTTCTCTGTCCCCAATGATTGGGCATCTCTTGAAGGGCTTGGTTTCATCGAATAACTTCCGGTAGGTGATGTGGGTCTTGGCAATGTAACCACCAACTTGATCCGCCACATGCAACATACGAGGGTTAAAATCGCCAATCCAATTCATCTCGAAATCCTCATAGCGATGGTAATCATCTTGCACCATTTGACGTGCAGCCATGATCAACGCCCCTTCTACCCCTTTTCCTTGGTGAGCTGGTACAATCCCAAAAACTAATCCAAACATCTTGTGGCATGATTTACGCCATTTATGATAGATGCACTTGATCTTACCTATCCAGTCAAGCTTACCATTCACATGTTTGAATATCTGGTTTACCTCGGGAAGCATGATGAAAAAGGCGATTGGCTCAGTGTCGTAGTAACCATACCACATGATCTTCTCATCAATGATCGGCTTGATCTGCTTTATTAGGGCCTTAGCTTGTAAGGATGACATCTTAGCCACACCACCGTGCCCAGCCCAAGCCTGGTTGTAAATAATGCGAAAGTCTTCGGTGTATTTGTCAATCTGCTTCAAACGCATGTGCTTGAAACTGTATAGAGGGTCTTTGGCAATTCTATCGGCTTTTGCTGCCAGACTTGGAGATAATGGGTCCCTGGTCTTACGCCCATAGGTCAACTGTTTGAAATAGGTTTGAAATCCGTAGGCCTCAAACAAGGTCTGGTAGTAGGGAAAATTGTACTGACACCCGTAGTTTGGTTCAATTTCAAATCCATCCACTAACAAGCCCCACCACTTATCCCGATTGCCAAAGTTGATCGGTCCATCCATTGCATCCATCTCTTCCGCCTCCAGCCATTCCTTACAGGCATCAAATAATACATTTGCTGCTTTCTGGTCATTGATACATTCAAAGAAACCCATCCCTCCGGTAGGCTGATCATTGCCTTTGTTTTTAGTTTTATTATTGACAAAGGCGGCCACCCGGCCAATAGTTTCTTTTTGATCGTTCAATAGGATCCACCTGATGATCTTGCCATGACGAAAAAATTTATTCTTACCCGGATCGAAGACATCTTCAATATCCTTGTCTAATGGTCTAATCCAGTTTTTCTCCTGCCGGAATAACTTTACAGGTAGCATTAAAAACTCACCAACGGTTTTGGAATCCTTTACTTCTACTAGTTGCAATGGCTTACGATTGATCTGAAAGCCTCAAAAGTACAGAGTAATTGATTAGGAAAAAATTATTGTGTGCTTTGGTTATTCGTGCAAGCCACACTCTGTTTTGGAGACATCCGCCCATCGGCCTTCCCTAGCGGTTCCTTTTTGAGTACAGTGAGTGCAGCCAACAGATTGATACCCTTGCTTGGTCAGTGGATGTTCAGGAAGTTCATTTATGTATTTGTAGGTGGCTACTTCTTCTTTCGACATATCGATGATGGGATGGAATTTTAGTATATCTGGCTTACTTTCAAAAAGGTCCAGATGCTCTCTGTTGGAATTCTGAAAACGAAGTAATCCTGATACCCATACCTTGTACTTTGGCTTGATCTCTTCCAGGGGCTCCACCTTATTTATGAAACAGCAAAGGTCATGATTGTGCTTCCAGCTATGATTGTCGCGGGTAAATTGGTTTCGTTTGTAGTTTGCTTTTACATCAATAACCTTTAGCCCAAACAGATCCATTAGATGATCACGATAGGTCAGGGTCTCTTTAAAATGATAACTAGTATCTATAAAATGAACAGTATGCCCTGGCTTGATCTTACTCAGAAGATGAAGCAATATCATAGAGGTGCCTCCGAAGGCAGATGTGACCAGGACCTGATCCTCAGGAAAATCTTCGAACAAATACTTTAGCCGATCCTGATACGACCGTGCATTGTACTTAGCACTTAAATCTTTTGCATTGATTTTCACGACACTTCTTCTTTTGTTTTAAATCCTTCCACCAAACTTGCTGTGTATTGGTTTAGCTTCTCTACCTTATGACCAAAATTACCTTTTAATGAATCTCTAATTGCTTTCAAATTACCCAACAGCTCGTCGGTTTCATCCGGCAGTACCTGTTCCAAGACTTGTCTGAATCTTTTTGCAAAGGTAGGAGATTGCCCATTGGTGGAGATACCAATTTTCAAGTTGCCTTTCCCAACGGTTGAACCCAGATAAAAATCACATAACTCTGGTGTATCCGCTACGTTGGTAAGTATCCCTTTCTTTTTGGCCAAGTATCGTATCACTAAATTGGTTTCCCAAATATCGGTTGCTAAAACTAAAATATCAATACCTAATAGATCGCTTATCTGAAAGGCTCTTTCCTCTATGCTAACTCTTGAGTGCAATCGAGCTAATTCATGGATCTCGGGCTTTACCTGAGTAGCCACAAGCTTGATTTTGGCTTTAGGACTATTTTTTAAAATTGCTCGCAATTTTTCTAAACCCACAGCGCCTCCACCTACCACTAATGTTCTTAGCTGGTCAAGTTTTAAGAATACGGGGAAAAGTGTATTACCTTCCATAAGTCTACTTCAAAAAATTAGCCTTTAGTTCTGTAGCATGTACATAAAAACGCTCATGGGTGCCTACTGCTTCTCCTGCCACTATCAAGGCTGGAGTTTCAATACCGGCTCGCTCCACTTGTTCACTGATGTCGCCGATGCGACCAAATACGACTTTCCCATCTTGTAAAGATCCTTTGGAGATAATAGCTACAGGAAGGTCAGTTTTTCCCTGTTTGCGAAAAATTTGAGTAATCTCTGGTAGTTTTCTTAGGCCCATTAATAAAACCACAGTTGCATTTGACTTAGCGGCCAAACTCACATCCTTCGACAAAGAGCCATCTTGTCTGGTAGCTGTAATCACCCAAAAACTCTCATTCACTCCACGACGGGTAAGAGGAATGCCGTAGTAACCAGGTAAATTAACGCTGGAAATACCCAACACAACTTCAGTCTCAATACCAAACGCATCTGCATATTCTAATTCTTCTTTACCGCGGGCGAAAATAAATGGATCACCTCCCTTAAGGCGTACAACGTGCCCTT
>JBPCUG010000216.1:0-2741 GCA_051011275.1 Cyclobacteriaceae bacterium
CAGGAACCTGGGGCACCGATGCGGGGAACGCTTCTATTGGCGGGGAAGTGGCCTCTGGTGAAAGCGGTAATAGATTACAGGGAGACCTGGACGAAATTAGAATAGCTAGTTCAGCCCTTGCTGCTAACTGGATTAGTACTGAATACAACAGCCAAAACCAACCTATTCTTACCTTTGGTACCCCCAGCGCCGGTGACTTTTATGCTGTGGCAGCTGAGGAGGATCTCTTTCATACTACGGTTTCCAATGGCGATTGGGATGACAATTTCGAATGGGATAGCAACGAGGTGCCTGATGGTCAATTTGAAAATGTAGTGATCCAAAATCACATTGATATTGATGCAAATAGCGCCGACTACACGGTGTGTAACTGCTTGCTTAGCAATGACGGAAGTACTCTTACGGCCATAGATATAGAGAGTACCAGGGTATTAACTGTCAAGGGGGACCTGGATGCCAATACCGCTGGAAACGGCGGAAGTGACACTAGGTTGGATCTGCTTGACGATGCACAGGTGGATGTGGAAGGCAATATGACTTGGGATCATCTGAATACCAGCGGTGGTCATTTGTTACAACTACGGCTGAGGGACGACGCGGTTTTAAATCTTACTGGCGATCTTAATTTTACTCATACCGATGGAGATGATCTACTTATAGACCAGGACGATAATAGTGATTTCAACATATCCGGAGATCTTTTCTTTACTCAGGATGGTGGAGACCGACTAAGATCTTTTATAGATGATGCTTCTACTTGTAACCTAACAGGGAACTTTATTGTTGATCAGAACGGGGGAAATGATATTTTGGTGCGCATGAATAACAACTCAGGGACCTCGGCCCAATTTACCGTGGGCGGAGACCTGGACATCACACATGATGGCGGCGATGATATCGAATTCCTTGTTGATGATGCCAACACCTTGTTAGATGTAACCGGTGATGTCACTGCCACCATGAATGGGGCAGCAAATACCTCAAGGCTGTTTTTTGATCTGGATGGAGGTAACTTTAATGCCAATGACGTATCGGTGACACGAACTGCCGATTATGGGGAAATTGATTTTGACCTCGATGGTGGAAGCGTTTCCATAAATAGCTTTACTGCTGCCTCCAGTGGCACCCTGTTAGACGGTGGAGATGTGATTATTGATATTGACGGTGCCTCCGTTTTTACTTGCGATAATGATATAGATATAACCATGACCGGAGGAGAGAACTTGAGAATCGGGGTAAACAGATCCAACGGAAGTACTGCCCAGCTTGAATGCTCAGGCAATCTTTCTATTGACCGTTCAAGTGGTGGTGATGTTGAACTTTTTGTGGATGATAATAATTCTTTATTTCATGTTGGGCAAAACTTATCTTTTATCACCAGTGGTGGCGGAACTTTTGATGTTGATATGGACAACCAAGCCACCTTGGACGTCGATGGCAACTTTACCATAACTCACTCTGACGGGCAAAATGGTGAATTCGATTTTCAAAACACAGGTACAGGACCCAGCATAATCGTAGGGGGCAATTTCTTGCTGACCAATTCAGCCAGCGACGGAGACGATTATCTTTTTGATATTAACAGGGGAACATTTCAAATAGATCAGGATTTTACTATTAATTTAAATGGCAACACAGATGAAGATGTGGAGCTTGAGATTGATGGCATGGGTATAATGAACGTGGATGGAGATATGCTAGCAACCCTTACTGGTGGTAATAGTATTCTAGTTGCTTTGGGAGCAAATGTTGGCGGGAGCACTTCTCAATTAAACATTTCTGGTGATGCTACCTTTGTGCAAAACACCGCTACAGCCGGTCAAGTGGTGGGCCTTGACATTAATCGCAGTACTAGCTATACCGTAGGTGGCGATCTTACTTTGACCAACGACGTAGCCAATAGCGATTTGATGTTTATGGATCTGGCTAATTCATCACAAGCTACCATTACGGGTGACATCAATCTCAATGCCCAAAGCGATGGAGATCTGCAGATCAGTTTGTCCAATACCAGTGAATTACAAATAGCGGGGAACTTTATTCGACAAGCCTCCCCTAACAGCTATGGGTCCCTGGTCACTACAAATAACCCTGTAGTCGAATACAACGGCACTGCTGCACAACTTTTTGCCCAGGACGCTGGGGATGGGAGCGATAGTTTTACCTATGAAAATGTAGTAATTAACAATACCTCTGGTACCAACCCACAAGTGACTATGGAAGGTTTGGCCACAATCAATGGCAGTATCACATTCATGGATGGCGTAATTGCGGCTACCACTACTAATATGTTGGTTGTAGCTAATAACGCCACTGCTACTGGTGCTTCTGATGTGAGCCATGTAGATGGGCCAGTGCGTAAAATAGGTAACGATGCTTTCACTTTTCCAGTAGGTGATGATGATAACTATCAGGCGGTTACCATCTCCACACCAGGTAACAATAGCGATCAATTTGAAGCCCAATATTTTGAGGTGAACCCTGACCCTTCTTTTGATACTAGCTCCAAAGACCCCTCTATCAATAATGTTAGCTTAGTGGAGTATTGGCAATTGGATCGCACTGCCGGTTCATCTAACGTAACCGTTACTCTCACATGGGATGGCAATAGCGGTGGCGTAGGCAGTTTAGCCGATCTGGTGGTAGCTCGTTGGGACGGAGCCGTTTGGCGGGATGAGGGCAACGGAGGCACTACTGGCAATACTACCACAGGTACAGTGGTCAGTGCTGCAGCGGTTTCC
>JBPCUG010000217.1:0-4130 GCA_051011275.1 Cyclobacteriaceae bacterium
GTCCATAGTATTAGGGATCCCGAGATGGCCGGCACCATCGTAAAGTGGCGAAACATTCGCATTAAGACCGAAGACCTGGAAGGCTCACGGATGCCGGGAGACGATATCATGGAGATAAGTTATTTGACCAATCAGCTTACCGGACGCCAAGAAAAAGAAGGCTGGAAATTTCTTTGGGATGGAAAGACCACAGAGGGCTGGCGCGGCGCTAAACTAGATGCCTTTCCCGATAAGGGATGGGAAATGAAGGATGGGGTACTTACCGTACTGTCATCAGGAGGTGCCGAGGCGCGGCATGGAGGTGACATCATCACCAAGGATACTTATTCAAACTTCGAATTGGAAGTTGATTTCATGATCACTGAAGGTGCCAACAGCGGTATAAAATATTTTGTAGACCCTGAGCTAAACAAGGGTGAAGGTTCTGCTATAGGATTGGAATTTCAACTCCTGGATGACAAAAAACATCCAGATGCTTCTCAAGGGGTAGCAGGCAACCGCACCCTTGCATCCCTATACGATCTCATTTCTTGTGAGAATCTTTCCGAACCAGGCCGAAAGGACATTAGATTTACTGGTGTTGGAAAATGGAATCGAGCTCGGATCGTTTCAAAAGACAATCATGTAGAGCACTGGTTAAACAACATAAAAGTAGTAAGCTATGAAAGGGGCACACAGATGTATCGAGCTTTGGTGGCTTATAGTAAATATAAGGTTTGGCCTAATTTCGGCGAAGCGGATGCCGGTCATATCCTACTGCAAGATCACGGTGATACAGTGCATTTTAAGAACATAAAAATCAAAGAACTATAGAACACCAAGATTATGGAAAAGTCTAGAAGATCCTTTATTAAGAAAACCGCCTTGGGTACTACCGGTTTAACCTTCGGCTTAAGTGCCAAAAGTTACGGCCAGATCCTGGGAGCAAATGACAGAGTGAATGTGGGCATTGTCGGATTCTCTAATCGGGCAAAAGGGGCGCTGATCCCTGCTTTTATGGCCAGTAGTGAGCATATGAATTTTGATATTATTGGTGTTTCAGATATTTGGAATCTGCGGCGAGAAGCAGGGGCTGAATATATTGCTGAAAAAACCGGAAAAAAGCTGAAGAAGATCAGCAAGTACCGCAACAACGAAGAGCTTTATGATGACAAAGATATTGATGCGGTAATCATTTCCACTGCCGATTTTCAACACGCATTGCATGCGGTAGAGGCAGCAGTAGCCGGCAAGGATGCCTATGTTGAAAAACCTTTTGCCGAAAGTATGGAAGATGCACGCAAAGGTGTAAAGGCAGTAAAAGATTCCGGCATAATCGTGCAGATAGGATCACAGAGAAGAAGCGGCAAGAACTATCATGCCGCTAATGATTATATTAAGTCGGGTAAATTTGGCGACATTGTGGCGGTAGAAATGTCCTGGAACGTAAACCAACCGGGAAGGTGGCGCCTACCTCATCTAACCTCTACCATAAAAGAAACTGATACCGATTGGAATAGGTTCTTAATGAACCGACCCAAAGAGGCTTGGGATCCTAGAAAGTATTGCGAATATCGCTTGTTTTGGCCTTATTCTTCCGGTATTCCTGGTCAATGGATGTCACATCAAATTGATACAGTACACTGGTTCTCCGGATTGGATCATCCTCGAAGCGTAGCTGCTAATGGTGGTATATATCTCTGGAAAGACGGTCGTAAGAATTTTGATACCATGACTGCCGTCTTCGACTATGGTCCTGCTGACGATCCAACTTCTGGTTTTCAAGTGGTCTACTCTTCACGTTTTACCAATTCGGCCGGTGGTGTTAAGGAGATATACTTTTCCAACGGAGGTGAGTTAAATCTCGATACCAATAAGGTAACTTCCAATGGAGGTTTGGGTGATCGACACTCTAAGGCGATGAATATGCAGCCTAATCTTCTGGCAGATTATGACCTTAGTGAAAGCGAGGTCAAAGTCGTGACCTCTGCCAACACTGGAGCGGACAATATGACCTCATTGCATATGCTTAATTGGATGGAATGTGTACGTACTCGGGCCACCCCGAATGCGCCTGTGGAGGTCGGTTATAATCATTCGGTTGCTAATATCATGACCACAGCCGCTCTGCGTACTGGCAAGTTTGTAAGCTTCGATGATGTGAATCAAGAAGTGCTGGCCGGCGGTCAGGTCTTTCAATACTAAAATGATTAGCCAGTCATATAACCATTATGTATGTGCACTTCTCATGGGTCTGGCCGTCTGCTCATGTGGTCAAAAGGCATCGCTTGAAACAGATGGTACAGAAACGATAGAGCAATCTGTGGCAACTGCGAAGCGTTTAACCATTACTCATGATTCCATCGTAAAAAGGGCTGAGGTACGTATCGATGGCGATCTTTTTACTGCGTACATCTATCCAAAATCGATAGCCAAACCTGTTTTGTTCCCCATACGTACGGCAAGCGGGCGTACATTGACTCGTGCATTTCCGCTTGAGTCCAAACCCGGTGAAAGAGTGGACCATCCGCATCATGTCGGCCATTGGCTTAACTATGGCGACGTGAACGGACTGGACTTCTGGAATAATTCCCAGGCCATTCCAGAAGAGAAAAGAGGTAAGTATGGCACCATCTACCATAGTGAAATCATTGAGATGTCTGATGGAGATGAGCAGGGCACGCTAGAAGTAACGGCCAGATGGACCACTCCAGCAGCGACTACGCTGCTCAATGAATCAACCACCTTCGTTTTTGGGTTTTCCGGAGATACCCGATCCATTGAAAGAACCACTACACTGACTGCCACCGATCATGATGTCGCTTTTGAGGATAATAAAGAAGGAATGATCGCGTTAAGGGTCACGCGAGCAATGGAACTACCCACTGATAAGCCCGCTATATTTACTGACGCGCAGGGCAACCCAACTGAAGTAGAAGCAATGAATAATGAAGGAGTCAACGGCAACTACTTGAGTAGTGAAGGTTTGGAGGGTAATGATGTTTGGGGCACCAGGGCTAAGTGGGTGATGCTTTACAGCCAAATTGAGGGAGACCCCGTGGCAATAGTTATTCTTGATCATCCCGATAATGTAGGCTACCCCACCTACTGGCATGCTCGTGATTATGGGCTTTTTTCCGCAAACCCGTTGGGTCAGAAAATCTTTTCAGATGGTAAAGATGAACTCCACTTTAAACTAAAAGCCGGTGAATCGGTCACTTTCAAGTACAAGATACTAGTGCATTCAGGTAGCGAACTCTCAAAAGATGTGCTGGAAAATGAGTTCAATAATTTCTCCAAAAAATAGGCGATGAACCTTCAGCGTATAAGTCTCTTTGGCCTATTAATTGCAATAGGACTCCATGGCAACGCCCAATCTGCAACTTTAGCCAAGATAACCGTAAACTCCGGCCCATACGACAGAGAAAATAGCATTGTTAGTATCCACTTAGAAAACTATCATCTAAAGCTTGAGGATGGTGAGTTTGCTCTGTTTGAAGTCTCGGGGAAACAAACCAAACCGGTAGCTGCCCAATTAGACCTCTCAAAAGGAGTTTTACTTTGGTGGGTAATGGATGGTAAAACGAAGGCTAAAACGAAAAGAACATATGAGCTGAGGCAACAAAAGAAACCAGAACTTACTGAACCTAAAGTTAAGATTGTTAAGGATGATAAAGTACTTAAGGTACAAGTAAATGGTAAAAATGCCATACAGTACAACTTTGCTACCGTAATGCCTCCAGAAGGAGTAGCGCCTATCTATCAGAGAAGTGGTTTCATTCATCCATTGTGGTCGCCTAAGGGGGAAGTACTTACCAGAATACAACCGCCCGACCACTATCACCACGTGGGCTTATGGAATCCGTGGACCCATACCGAATACGCCGGTCGCGAGATCGATTTTTGGAATCTGGTAAAGGCGCAGGGTACGGTAAAATTTAACACATTTTTATCTACTACTAACAATGACCTTTTCGGAGGGTTCCGGGCTATCCACGATCATATAGATCTCAACGCGCAAACCCCAGATGGGTCAAAAGTGGTATTAAATGAAGAATGGGATGTGCGCGTATGGAATATTAGTCACGCCGCTGACCCTGCCTGGGTGATTGATTTTACTTCTACGTTTAACTGCGCTACTGATAGTGCAC
>JBPCUG010000218.1:0-5759 GCA_051011275.1 Cyclobacteriaceae bacterium
GATTCAGCTATCTCATTTATCCGAAAGAGTATTGATCAACACAAGCCCTTTTATGTTCAATTGCACTATCACGCAGTACATGATTCACTTCATTACAAAGCTCCGGATAAGTACTTTGATAAATTCAACTCAACATCCTACGATCTAAATAATTTTTATGCACATCTATATGCAGTTGATCAGAACCTGAAAAAAATAGTAGACTCCCTAAAATCAAAAGGAGTCTATGAAAATACACTGATTATATTCACATCAGACAATGGCGCTCAGTCGCATGGGCCTTCGGTATTGCCTGGAAATGCTCCTTGGCCAGGACACAAAGGCACTTACTATCAAGGTGGGATTAGGGTCCCGCTGTTCTTCCACTGGCCGGCACAGATCCGCGATATCAGAAGCTTGGAAATTATTTCATCTACAATGGATATCATTCCTACGGCCATAGCTGCGTCTGGAGGAGAAATTCCTTCTGGTATCGATGGGCAAAGCCTCCTTGATCAGGTCGTGGGGATATCGGATAAACCGGTAAGGGACCATCTGATCTGGGCCGGGCTTCACTCCCGGGCCTGGGGATTTTGGCTTTCTACTACCTTCAAAGGGCATGGGGGTGAGCGGAATTTTGCCCCACCAGCCTGGGTTGTAGTTAAAGATAATTATATTTTGAGATTCGTTGGTGAGATAGAACCTGATCTATATACCGAGATCCCAGAAGGAGGACTGCCGGCTATTAGATTATATAACTATGAAGCCGATCCCGGTGAGACTAATAATCTTTCTGCCCAACTTCCAGAGAAAGTAAAAGAGATGTCACAACTATATTTTGCCGAAGCGGTTGATTTCCCTCCCCCTGTGGTTTGGAGGCAGGATAAATGGGCCGAGATCGTGCCGGATAGTAACCAATATCTCAATCCGAAAATAAGAATTGAATTACAGTGATCATCAGGTCAATAATTTTATACCACTGGTTTAAAACGGATCAGATATCAATTGATAATAAAATCTTTCTAGTATGAAACATTTTAAATACACTTTGCTGCTCCTTACCTCTTTAATACTGATCACTTGCAAGAGGGAATCAACTGAGCCACACCTAGACAAAATAGAGCGCCAACCTAGGCCCAATATTATTTTAATTTACGCTGACGACCTTGGGTATGGCGACGTAGGTTTTAATGGGGCAGGTAAGGTACTCACACCTAATTTGGACAAATTGGCAAATGCAGGTGTCCGTTTCACCAACGGTTACGCTACCTCGGCCACCTGTACACCAAGCAGATACGCCATACTTACAGGCACTTATCCCTGGCGGGAAAAAGATGCTAAGATCTTGCCAGGAACAGCACCATTACTCATTGGTACCGATCAAATGACCCTACCCAAAATGTTAAAAGAGCAAGGCTATCACACTGCGGTTGTTGGTAAATGGCATCTTGGACTTGGTGGCGGTAATGTAAATTGGAATGAGAAGGTAAGTCCCGGTCCCAATGAGGTAGGTTTTGATTACTCTTATATCATGGCTGCCACCCAGGACAGAGTACCCACCGTTTATATAGAAAATGGAACTGTTATGGGATTGGACCCCAACGACCCAATTGCCATTGATTACCAACAGAACTTTGATGGAGAACCTACTGGGAAGGACAATCCTGAGTTGCTAAAAATGAAATGGCATCACGGGCATAATAGCAGTATCGTAAATGGTATTCCTAGAATTGGCTATATGAAGGGTGGAACATCAGCGCGATGGGTTGATGAAAATATGGCAGATACGTTTCTTATTCGTGCTCAGAATTACATTGTTGAACATGAGCAAGAGCCGTTTTTTCTTTACTATGCCCTGCAGCAGCCCCATGTTCCGCGCACACCGCATCCTCGCTTCGTGGGAAGATCAGGTTTAGGGCCAAGAGGAGATGTCATTCTAGAAGCTGATTGGTGTGTAGGGGAATTGGTAAAAACTCTCGAGGAGCGTGGGTTGCTGGAAAACACGCTGATTATTTTCTCTAGTGATAACGGGCCAGTGCTGAACGATGGTTATTACGATGATGCCGTAGAGAAGTTAGGAGACCATAAGCCGTGGGGCCCTTTCAGAGGAGGTAAATATAGCCTGTTCGAAGCGGGTACCCATGTGCCCTTCTTCACTTATTGGAAAGGAAAAATCGAGCCAATAACCTCTGATGCTTTGGTTTGCCAGATTGATTTAATCTCGTCGTTGGCGGCATTGGTAAATAGTGACGTAAAAGGGAAAGACAGTAAGCAACTACTGGATGTTTTTTTAGGGAAAGGTAAGGTTGGAAGAGACGAACTTGTTCTGGAAGCTACCACCAGGACGGCTTTTCGAAAGGGTGATTGGGTGATGATCCCTCCCTACTCTGGACCGGCGATAAACGAAATGGTGAATATCGAATTGGGCAATAATGCCGATTACATGTTGTATAATCTGAAAGAGGATATTGGTCAGCAGAATAATTTAGCAGAGGCAGACAAGAGCAAGCTTGAGGAAATGATCGCCGCTTTTGAGAGAATTCGAGGAAAAGACTATGGCAATGTGCAAAAGTTAGAACTGAAATAGCTTTTTTGTTTGGCCGAAGGCCCGGGATCAGCGACCTGCGGGCAGTCAATTTGGCATCTTTAATAGTGAACACCTCGTTCAGGAGTACGAAGTGCTTGATACCAGGCTAGAACAAATGATACCGATGAATTACGGGTCTTTCAGCGACGATCATAGGGTCTGACCCCGAATTTTATGTTCAGAGTAAGTTTTAAGCATTTACTTCTGATGTCCTAGCCCTTTTACAAAAGCACCACCTACAACCACTGATCTCAAAAAAATATTCCCGGTAAGAACTAAAGCTTCGAGTTTAGAGGATTCGAGTGCCTTTTGAGCGCTAAATACATGTCAGTGACTTGCCTGCCAATAGTATCATTTACCAATTTTAACCACCAGTGACACAAGTCAGCATTCTGAGTGATGAAAGTCATTCCCTGCACCCTCAATAAGAAATAATTTTAAAGTGCAAATATGATAAATGCACTTGCTCGAAAATCAACTTTTCGATGGGCGTAGCTGTGAGTGTATAATCTGAACCTTAACATTTTTATCTGCACTAAAATGAAAAAGACCAATTTAAAATCACTTATGGATGACCTGATCAAATTGGGTCTGGCTAATGTAAAAGGTGTGCTATGGAATTTAACTCCAGCGGAGCTAGTGACCGAAGCCCTCAAAAACGGAGAAGGAGAGCTTACTGATACAGGAGCGTTAATGTGCGATACAGGAAAATTTACCGGACGTTCTCCCAATGATCGGTTTATTGTTAAGGATGATTATACAAAGGATAAAGTGTGGTGGGGGGACATCAACCTGGCTTTTGATGAAGATAAATTTGATCAACTGTATAAAAAAATGATTGCCAGTTTAGGTTTAAAAAAGCTCTATATCAGGGATGCATTTGCAGGCGCCGACCCTAAGTATCGACTAAAAGTGAGGGTGATCGATACTCAAGCCTGGCATAATTTGTTTTGCTACAATATGTTTATTCGGCCTACCCATGGTGATTTGAGTGACTTCCGCCCTGATTTTACCATTCTGGCAGTACCTGAATTCAAAGCTGACCCAAAGATTGATGGCACTCGCCAAAGTAACTTTGCTATTATTAATCTTACCAAGCGTATTATACTGGTTGGCGGAACTGGATATACAGGGGAGACAAAGAAGGGAATTTTTAGTGTTTTGAACTTCCTGCTCCCGGAAAAAGCCCATGTACTCTCGATGCACTGTAGTGCTAATATGGGCAAGGAGGGAGATACAGCCATTTTCTTTGGGCTTTCAGGAACTGGAAAAACCACTTTATCCGCAGACCCAAATCGCCATCTGATTGGCGATGATGAACATGGCTGGACCAGCTCCGGAATATTTAACTTCGAAGGAGGATGTTATGCCAAAGTAATAGACCTGTCTCCTGAAAAGGAACCCGAAATCTATAAGGCTATAAAGTTTGGGGCAATCTTAGAAAATACAAGGTTTTTCCCTGGTACCACTACAGTTGACTATAGCAATATGGAAGTGACCGAGAACACCAGGGTTTCCTATCCTTTGTATAATGTTGAGAATGTAGTAGCGGACTCAAGAGGAGGCATACCAAAGAATATATTTTTTCTTACCGCCGATGCATACGGGGTACTGCCACCGATCAGCAAACTAACGACCGGTCAGGCTATGTACCATTTCATATCCGGATACACTGCCAAAGTCGCAGGCACCGAGGCTGGTGTCACAGAACCTCAAACTGTATTTTCGGCCTGTTTTGGCGCTCCCTTCATGCCTTTGCATCCTACCAAATACGCTGAATTATTGGGCGAGAAAATGGATAAGCACAAAGTAAATATCTGGTTAATTAATACCGGCTGGTCGGGTGGCCCCTATGGGATAGGTGAAAGGATAAAATTGCCTTATACTCGATCAATGATCACCGCTGCCCTTGAAGGTAAATTAGGGGAGGTAGCATACCACAAACTCCCAGTCTTCGGTTTAAGTATCCCAAGTGAAGTGCCCGGAGTTCCCCAAGATATCTTGAACCCAAAAGAAACCTGGGAAAACAAGGAGGATTATGAAGTCAAAGCAGCCGAATTAGCTCAAGCTTTCATTGATAACTTTAAGAAATTTGAAAAGTACGCCAATCAGGAAATCATGGAAGGGGCGCCGTTACTGACGGCTCATGCATAAAAAGGAAAGCCGACCAGGAGCATTGCCCTTTTGCGAAGTTTCAAGATTAAAAATTGAATTGCATTGCTCTTCTTAATAAACGCAGTTGAACAATAAATACGAATTTTTAGTTCCACCTTTTTTGTATAATGTTTGCCATTATTAGAAATATTTTCAATATTATAATTATATCCATCCTTAGATCCAATTTCTGGTAAATTTTAGTACTGGGTTATAACATTTCTCAGATTAAGTAACGTTTTTCTGCGTCTGAGGCGTAGTCTGTTGGAGGTTGTGCGAGCACCTTTATCCGGGATAAATTTTGCTGTTTTGAACAGTACAGTATGATCCTATAAATAAATATTCTCAACCAAAATTAAACAATTATGAAAAGTGAACTACTTAGGCTTCTAAGGATGGTCCTAACACGTCCATTCTATGTCTTTTTTATCATCTTAATGTTAATGTCTGCATTAGTCTCCCACAATGCTCAATCGCAAGACAAAACAATTACAGGAACAGTTACCACCGCCGATGACAATACCGGTCTGCCAGGGGCAAATGTTTTTATTAAGGGAACTACAACTGGAACAGTCACGGATGTGGATGGCAACTATACAATTGGTTTACCTGCAGAGAGTGAGATACTAGTTTTCAGTTCCGTTGGTTATATTACTCAGGAGATTGAAATTGGAACCCAATCTCAGATCAATATTAACCTGGTGGCTGATGTTACAGCACTAGAGGAAATTGTGGTGGTCGGGTATGGTACCCAGCAAAAGGTAAACCTTACAGGTGCCGTTGGTGTTGCCACGGGTGAAGTGCTGGAAGACCGTCCAATCGTGAATGTGGGCGAGGGACTTCAAGGCGTAGTACCTAACCTGAATATCGATATCAGGAATGGTGACCCCTCAGATACCCGAACGGATTTCAATATTCTGTGATCCTCTTCTCGCCGTGCGACTAATTGCGCTTTGGTAACTCGTTTCCCCGAAATATCAATATAAACGTAATCTTCGGAAAGTAGATCAAATTGCTCAATGACTTTCCCGCTGCCCTC
>JBPCUG010000219.1:0-4628 GCA_051011275.1 Cyclobacteriaceae bacterium
ATTATTTTTCTTGGGGTCTTTTATCTAGGCAAGTTCAGTATCTCTCCCACAGCTCAGGCTTATCTTTTTGCCATCAGTTGTGCTTTTCCTTTAGCAGCTCTAGGTATTCTTCCCTACGCTATTTTAGCTGAAATTGCCGAGGCAGATGGGCTTGCTACGGGACAACAGAAGGAGGGAATGTATTTTGGCGTGCGCAATTTTTTTGATAAGGTTGGTCAGACTTTAGGTATTATGCTATTTGCCATACTTACTTTATATGGTAAAGATCCCGGTCATGATTGGGGGATAAGGTTGAACGGGATCTTCGGCTTTGTTCTTTGCTTTCTAGCGGCTATAGCTTTCTTTTGGTTCAAAGAAAAAAGGGCAAATTTGCCAACCTTGCAGTCGTAGCAAACCCGTTCCTTATACATTAGCCAACTGGTGCGACTTTATCTGTCAAACTAGCATGATATGCCCTTGTCGGATGGGTAATTCTAAAATAATCTTTTTAAATTCATCCTTTAAATCGATCCATAATATTTGAAATATTTGCAAAAGTATGCCAATGAGCATTCCCGCTTCTTGGTGATTGAAAATGCCCTGGTACACTACCGAATTGAAGGAAAAGGGTACCCATTATTTCTACTGCACGGTGCTTTTTCATCTTTGCACACCTACGATGATTGGACTGAACAACTGTCAAAATATTACCAGGTAATTAGGGTTGATTTGCCCGGGTTTGGCTTATCCGGATCACGGGTTGATCACGACTATAGCATGAAAGGCTACTTGCAGTTTTTAAATGAGTTCCTTGATCGCATTGGAGTAAAACAATGTCACATGGTAGGCAGCTCATTAGGAGGTTGGTTATCATGGGAGTACGCATTGAAGAACCCAAAAAGGGTAAAGAATCTAATTTTAATCGGCTCAGCGGGATTCTTAGAAGATAAGAATGTTCCTTTGCCATTTAAAATGGCTAGAACACCCTTTTTGAATAAGGTGATCAAATATGCGGTAAAAAGAAATATCCTGGAGCAGTTTGTACGACAAGTATACTGCGACCAAAGCAAGGTAACACAACCACTGATCGAACGGTATTACGATCTGTTTTCACGAGAAGGTAATCCGGAGGCATTTTTAGCTTTGGCCAATGGTAAATACAAAGACAATACCAGGAATCTAAAAAAAATCAAATCGCCAACCTTGATCCTCTGGGGTGAGGAGGACGCATGGCTCCCATTGGAAAACGCCTACAAGTTTCAAGATAGTATTCCTAAATCAAAGCTCATTATATACGAACATGTAGGGCATATTCCGATGGAAGAGATCCCGCAAATTAGTGCCAAGGATGCACGTGCCTTTTTAAAGTAATGCCCATTGGCTCCACAATTACTCAGAAATCTATAAAGCTTATTACTCTATACTATATCTTTGAGTCCTATAAATTTTGTAGCCGATGTCAGCAATAGAAGAATCGAAGGAATCTCTTAATTTCATCGAGGCCATCATAGAAGATGACCTCAAGCTGGGAAATAATGAGGGACGAGTGCATACGCGCTTCCCGCCGGAACCAAATGGCTATCTTCATATTGGCCATGCGAAATCTATATGTCTCAATTTTGGCTTGGCCGAAAAATACAACGGCCTTTGCAACTTACGCTTTGACGACACTAATCCGGAAAAGGAAGAACAGGAATATGTTAATGCTATCAAAAAAGATATTAAGTGGCTGGGGTTTGATTGGCAAGATAGGGAATACTACGCTTCTGACTATTTTGACCACCTATATCAGTTTGCTATTCTGTTAATAAAAGCGGGTAAGGCCTATATCGATGATCAGTCGGCTGAAGATATGAGCGCCGCCAGAGGTACACCTACCTCGCCTGGTAAGGAGAGCCCTCATCGTAATCGCTCGGTAGAGGAGAACCTCGAACTATTGGAGGCGATGAAAGCCGGCCAATGTGATGAAGGTACCAGAGTACTACGGGCAAAGATCGATATGGCCTCTCCCAATATGCATTTAAGGGACCCTGTAATGTACCGGATCAAAAAAATATCGCATCATCGTACCGGAGATAAATGGTGTATTTATCCTACTTATGATTGGGCACATGGGCAATCCGATTCAATGGAAGGGGTCACTCATTCTCTATGTACATTGGAATTTGAAGTGCACCGACCTCTTTATATATGGTTCATTGAACAATTAGGTATTTTCCCTTCCCATCAGTACGAGTTTGCCCGGTTGAGCCTAAGTTATACGGTACTAAGTAAGCGCAAGCTGTTGCAATTGGTAAATGAAGGCTATGTGACTGGTTGGAATGACCCACGCATGCCCACGCTTTCCGGATTGAGAAGACGCGGTTATACACCGGCCTCCATCCGAAATTTTTGCGAACGAATAGGTGTGGCCAAGAGGGACGGCATTGTTGATGTAGCTCTATTGGAATATAGTGTTAGAGAAGATTTGAATAAAATCGCACCGAGACGAATGGGAGTAATGAACCCTTTGAAAGTTGTGATAACAAATTATCCCGAGGGTGAAACCGAACAATTACCTGCAGTCAATAATCCTGAAGACCCCACTGCTGGAACCAGAGAGCTGCCGTTTGGTCGAGAGATATTTATAGAGCAAGGAGATTTTTTGGAGGATCCTCCGAAGAAATATTTCCGTTTGAGCCCTGAAGCTGAGGTTCGCTTGAAGTACGCGTACATTATAAAATGTAAGGATTTTGACAAAGACCTTGATACAGGTGAGGTAACCACGCTTTATTGCACTTATGATCCTTCAAGCAAAAGCGGCTTTGATACCAGCGGGAAAAAGGTAAAAGGCACGCTGAGTTGGGTTTCCGCCAAGGAATCACTTTCAGCTGAGATACGATCGTATGACCGATTGTTCCTGGAGGAAGCACCGGGTAGCGATAAGGACAAAGATTTCAAAGAATCTATAAATCCTGACTCTTTGGAGATCCTTACAAACAGTAGGGTGGAGCCCAGTGTAGCGGAACTACAACTAGGTGACCATATTCAATTCGAGCGCCAAGGTTACTTTAATTTGGATGTTGATAGCTCCTCTGACCATTTAGTTCTAAACAGAACTGTGACATTGCGCGATAATTGGGCTAAGAAACAAAAAGGTAATTAAAGATTGATTTGGATTTTTTCCTTCCCTCTCATTACTTTAGAGATTACGTTGATTCAAAATTATTTACAAATGAAGAATTTGATAGTATTAGTATGGATCACCCTAACTCTGTTTGCGTGCCAGAGCGGGGCCTCTGAAAATAAAACTCCCGACCCATCTCTTGATCTGGCCTCCGCAGCTGAGACAGTCGCTGAAGAAGTATCTCAAGAAGTTGATTTAGGAGAAAAAGTATTTAAGACCTATTGTTTGGTTTGCCATCAAGCAAATGGCGCCGGAGTACCTAACCTTTATCCACCGCTGTCAGATACAGATTGGGTCAATGGGGACAAGGAAAGGCTAATCGACGTGGTACTTAATGGGCTACAGGGACCTATTGAGATTGACGGTACAACCTACAACAGCATAATGGTATCTCATAGCCATCTTAAGGATGAAGAAATTGCTGCCGTACTTACCTACGTTCGGAGTAATTTTGGCAATGATTCAAGTCCAATTACTGTAGAAGAGGTGGCTGACGTGCGTGCCTCTGAGTAGTAGATAGCTGTAGTTTCTTACAGAGGTAGGTAATTCCGATAGTCACTCAGGTTAACTGGAGGTCACTGCACTGATCAGTGGGACTTCTCCCCTGGCTTAGTAGATTTGATGAACGTCGACTCCGGGCGTTAACGCCCTCTTTCTTCCTGTCTTTGATTCTCTGCTTTCTCCAACCAAAATCCAACCGCGGCTGATATACCTAAAAGCACCACAAAAAAAACGATTCCCATATTCATTATTAGGTTTATATTAACAAAATAAATACTTTCTATATCCATGTACAAACTTTGTGCCGATTAAGGATGTGATTTTTGCAAAAAAATGACATTTACATAGAAAGAGATGTCCCATTCTGTTAAAACCACCGTTTTAAAGTACATGCAGACCGCCGGGCTTCAAATGCCAAAGATGATTAAGCACAGCATGTTCTTTCTTGCCGGTTCAGGTTTACTCTTTGTCATTCTAAATCTTTTATTTCCATTAAGGATTGCAACTGACTATGGTCCCTTGGTACTAGCCAAAGATGGTACTGTGATGCATGCATTCCTTAGTGAAGATGACAAGTGGCGCATGTTCATCAAGCTTGATGAAATAACACCACAGCTTAAGCAGGTGATTTTATTCAAAGAAGACCGGCACTTCTATCGCCATCCAGGTGTGAACCCTCTTGCCATAGGTCGAGCTATCATTCAAAACATTCTCAAAGGAGAAAGGACTTCAGGGGCTTCCACCATCACTATGCAAGTGGCCCGGTTAATTGATCCCCAAGAGCGTACCTATAAGAATAAGCTAATTGAGGTGTTCAGAGCATTACAACTAGAGTTGACCTACAGTAAGGATGAGATCCTTCAATTGTATTTTAATCTGGCCCCTTATGGCGGAAACATTGAAGGAATCAAAGCCGCTGCGCTCCTTTATTTTGAAAAATCTCCCGATCATCTCAGTTTGGCAGAACTGACGGTATTGGCAA
>JBPCUG010000220.1:0-4203 GCA_051011275.1 Cyclobacteriaceae bacterium
CGAGGAGGCATTGCTTAATGATGCCCAAAAAGTCTATCACTATGCTACAAAGCACTTTTCCTTTGACAAAACTGTGATCTATGGTCGATCATTGGGAACTGGCATCGCTACCAAGGTGGCTGCCGAAAATAGGGTTGAATTACTCATCCTTGAATCTCCTTACTATAGTATGCTTGACCTGACAAATAACTGGATGCCCTGGTTGCCACAAAAATGGATTCTCAAGTATCCATTGAGGACAGACCTGTATTTTACTAAGGTGGGATGTCCAGTATTGGTTTTTCACGGAGACCAGGACAAAACCATATATCCTGGATCCAGTCTTAAGCTCAGTCGGTCATTTAAGCCGGGTGATGAGTTACTCCTGATTCTTGGAGCTGGACACAACGATATTGGCCTCTTTCCAGAGTACCAAGAGAAGCTGAAAGAAGCGCTGGCGCCATGAATTTGCAAAGAAGCTGACACATTATTTTGATTGTCGTGAATTCGTTCTAAATTTGCCCAATTTATGAAATTCGAATATCTCATTTTCACCTCCTACCCCACTTTGTAAATGCCCAGAGATACTAGCATCCAGTCCCTACTAATTATTGGCAGCGGACCTATTATTATTGGCCAAGCATGCGAATTTGATTACGCCGGATCGCAAGCTTCCCGTAGCCTTCGAGAAGAAGGTATCGAAGTGATCCTGATCAATTCCAATCCAGCTACTATCATGACTGATAGTGTAACCGCAGATCACATATATCTCAAACCCCTGGAAAAAAAGTACATAATTGAAATTCTGGAAAAACACAAGGTGGATGCGGTATTGCCTACCATGGGTGGGCAAACTGCTCTTAACCTGGCTATTGATTGCGACAAAGCGGGCATTTGGGAAAAGTATGGAATAAAGATCATTGGAGTAGACATTGATGCTATAGATACTACGGAGGACCGTGAAAAGTTTCGTCTCCGTATGCATGAATTAGGAGTACATGTTTGTAATGGATCAACCGCGACTTCGTTTCTTCAAGGTAAGGAAATTGCCCAGGAGATAGGTTTCCCATTAGTGATCCGCCCCTCCTATACCTTGGGTGGAACAGGTGGAGGATTTGTTGAGACTGCTGAGGGGTTTGAGAAAGCACTTACCACTGGCCTCCATGCCTCACCTATTCATGAGGTATTGATCGAGCAAAGCATCATGGGTTGGAAGGAATACGAATTGGAGCTACTGCGAGATGGCAATGGTAACGTGATCATTATTTGTTCGATTGAGAACTTCGACCCCATGGGCATCCACACCGGCGACTCGATCACCGTTGCTCCTGCTATGACCCTGCCCGATACCGTATATCAATCCATGCGGAACCTGGCCATAAAAATGATGAATGGCATAGGGGCCTTTGCCGGAGGGTGCAACGTACAATTTGCAGTTAATCCGGAAAACGATGAGATCATCGCTATTGAGATCAATCCTAGAGTTTCTCGCTCTTCCGCTCTAGCCTCTAAGGCAACGGGGTACCCTATTGCAAAGATTGCTGCCAAGCTTGCCATCGGCTACAATCTTGACGAGCTCAGCAATCAAATTACCAAAACCACCTCAGCTTATTTTGAGCCTGCCCTGGACTATGTAATAGTAAAAGTTCCCAGATGGAATTTCGATAAATTCAAAGGATCAGATCGTCATTTGGGACTACAGATGAAATCGGTGGGTGAGGTGATGGGAATAGGCAGGAATTTTCAGGAAGCATTACAAAAGGCCTGCCAGTCACTGGAAATAAAACGGAACGGACTTGGTGCCGATGGGCGCGAACTGACCGATCAAGCAGCCATACTCGAGAGCTTGGAGCATCCCACCTGGAATCGCCTTTTCCATATATACGATGCTTTTAAGTTAGGTATCCCATTCAATACCATTCAAAAGCTGACTAAGATTGACAAGTGGTTTCTACAACAAATCGAGGACCTTTTGCAATTAGAGAAGCAAGTACAGGAGTTTCAGTTAGATGACCTACCTGAATCCTTACTGCGAGAGGCAAAAGAAAAGGGTTATGCAGACCGGCAATTAGGACATTTATTAGGCTGCAAAGAAAGTGAAGTCTTTAACAAAAGGCAGGAACTTGGCATCAAAAGGGTTTACAAATTAGTAGACACCTGTGCTGCTGAGTTCGCAGCTGAGACACCTTACTATTACTCTACTTTCGATCATGAAAATGAGTCTGAAAGCAGTGATAAGAAAAAGATTGTGGTCCTGGGCTCCGGGCCGAACCGAATAGGTCAAGGTATTGAGTTTGATTACTGTTGTGTACACGGTGTTTTAGCTGCCAAAGAGTGTGGCTATGAGACCATTATGATAAATTGCAATCCGGAAACGGTTTCCACGGATTTTGATGTAGCGGATAAGCTGTATTTTGAGCCTGTTTTTTGGGAGCACATTTACGAAATTATTCTACACGAGAAACCGGAAGGAGTGATTGTTCAGTTAGGAGGCCAGACAGCATTGAAATTGGCTGATAAGCTCACAAAGTATGGAATAAAGATCTTAGGTACTGATTTTGAATCTTTGGACTTGGCCGAGGACCGAGGCAGATTTTCTACGCTACTAAAAGAAAACGACATTCCCTACCCGGAGTTTGGGGTCATTGAAGATGCCAGTCAGGCGGTAGAACTTTCTAAGGAAATAGGGTTTCCCTTATTGGTGAGACCATCCTACGTACTGGGAGGGCAAAGTATGAAGATTGTGATCAATGAGACGGAATTGGAATCACATGTGGTTGATATATTGAAGGATATCCCTGGAAACCAGGTACTACTTGATCATTTCCTTGATGGCGCTATTGAAGCCGAAGCCGATGCAATTTGTGATGGTGAAGAAGTGTTGATCATCGGAATCATGCAACATATCGAGCCGGCAGGAATACATTCGGGGGATTCGTTTGCGGTCCTGCCACCATATAATCTAGGTGATTTTGTGATCCGGCAAATTGAGGCACATACCAAAAAGATCGCAATGGCTCTTAATACAGTTGGCTTGATCAATATCCAATTTGCTATCAAAGACGATAAGGTATATATTATTGAAGCGAACCCCAGAGCCTCCCGAACGGTGCCTTTTATTTGCAAAGCCTATAAGGAGCCTTATGTAAATTATGCCACCAAAGTGATGCTAAGGGAATGCAAGTTGAAGGATATCGACTTCAACCCAACCAAGAAAGGTTATGCAATCAAGGAGCCAGTCTTCTCCTTTAGCAAGTTTCCTAATGTCAATAAGGAGCTTGGCCCTGAGATGAAATCTACCGGAGAATCAATATACTTTATAGATGATCTGATGGATGATTATTTTTTGAAAGTTTATTCTGAGCGCAACTTATATCTAAGTAAATAAGTTAATAGAGAAGGATATCTATGAAATATATTATTCTCTTAATACTAGCCATTTATCTTTTCTATCGGATAGGAGGATCCATTATGCGCTTCCTTATGGTTGCTATGGGAGCAAAACCAAAAAACTTCTCTCAACCCTATGACCGCCCAAGAAAAAAGGCCGCGAACAGCGACCTAAATATTGATTATATACCTAAAAAGAAAGGTAAAAAGGGCAGTTTCGATGATGGAGAATATGTCGATTTTGAGGAAGTCGACTAGCCCCATCTAGTGATATCTTTTATATTTGTTTTTGCTGTTATACTTACTCCAGCTGGGAGTTTTACTTTGGCCCTTTTGACGCTTGGTTAAATCTCTAATATGCGAGTTATTCACTTGTTTATATTCATTATAGCCCAAGCTATTTTGGTGAACATAGCTAACTTTCGTACAACTAAAAAATGCCATCACAATGAAGACACAAACAGTCCAAATACCAATTTTGGGGGAGTTTCTAAGAATCATATAGCTGTGTAGTTTGTGTAACTATTAATACCAATATCCATATGATGGTAACAACACGTGTAAGGTATTCCCCTAGATTGTGTAAAAAGACGCATGTACTGGTTTCAAATATCCGGGCAAAACTTCAAGCAAAGTCCAAAAAATGGATATATTTACTTCTTAAGATTAGGATTAGTTTTCGAGGCTGCAAGTAAGATATTAGGTTGATATGGCTTGGTTTAGGAGAAAGGATAAAGGGATACAGACACCCACAGAAGCTAAAAAAGAAGCACCGGATGGACTGTGGTATAAAACTCCCAACGGTACCCCGATTCACATTCGTGAATTGAAAAA
>JBPCUG010000221.1:0-3028 GCA_051011275.1 Cyclobacteriaceae bacterium
GCCCGGCTGCTGCTACCAAAGCTACTACTATTGGGGTGGTGCGATTGCCTGGTAAGCCTCCAATACAGTGTTTGTCAAAAACCCTGTCCTGGTCCCAGTTCAGGACACTCCCACTTTCCGTCATCGATTTAGTTAAAAAAATCACTTCATCTAAACTCAAGTTCTCTCCATAGCATGCCGAGATAAACGCAGCAATATGAATATTGGAATACTTCTCCTGTTCAATATCACGAATGATCTGTGAGAATTCGGACTGCGATAGTTTGTTACCGTGTAGCTTTGATCTAACCAGGCCTAATGAATTCAGTGGGGGCAGATGAGATAACTGCAAAACATCTCCTGGCTGCACTTGCAAATTTTGACAGGCACTTTTGGACAGACTTACCTGTCCTTCTTTGAGCAAGCCCGTGTCAATCGTACTAAGTGAAGCGATAATACTTCGTTCACCTTTAAATACCAGTATCCTGGTCAGAATCTCAAACCCTTCAGATACAACTATGGGGCTGTTGGCCCGGACAAAAACAAAATGTTCCTGTTGGGTATCAATGCCTAAAGGAACAAATTTTAGAGAATTATTTTCAGATCCCATGACGTTCGTGCCACCATCAGTTGTTTAATATACTCCTGTTCATTTACTACTTACTCTTTTCATACTTACCAGTAGACCTCTTTACTTTGATTTTGAATACTACCATTTTCATTTTCGAATTCACAGTATCAGGACCACGATGTAAGGCATAAAGAGGCCTGAATGTTTCGCTGGTCATCAGGGGAACCATCCTGTTGGTGAGAATGTGCAAGGCCCGATTGGCCTCATCACCCTCTAGTTCCTCGAAATTACCCCAAGCGATAGCACTTTGCCAGTTGGCCATGTTGTGGACCTGATCCACTTCAAAACACACTTCAGGGTTTTGCCGCATTATATCAACTTTCAAGCCCTCCTTGGTATAAATGTATATGGTACCACTTTCAAATGCATAAGCCACTGGTACTATATACACCTGATTTTTATGACAGCAACCAAGTCGTCCCAAAACCTGACTGTTAAACAGATTCCATATTTGTTCCTGATTCAGTTCCCCTAACATATGAATAACTTTATGACAATTTACTTCAAATAGAAGCTGTTCATCTATGATTTGAGTCACCTACCTATCTGATTCCAGTCAGAAGACCCTTAAAACACCTTTATCTCAACTTTAGAAGGAGCATATAATAGAACCAAACAATTACTGCTTGAGAATCTTCCAGATCATGTGCTGTCAAGATTAATTATTTGAGTGAAATAATCGCATCCTGACTTTGTTTATCCGTTCTTAGTTATATTTAATATCATGTGGGATTCCATAATACCATCCATGAATTGGTATACTGTTGAGGCAAACGAAGTAGTCCAGCAGTTGAAATCCTCTAAGAGGGGTTTGACCAACCAGGAAGCTGATCATCGCTTAGCCATACATGGTGCTAATACCATTCCCGACCAGCACCGCCGCCCCTTCCTAATCATGCTACTGGCCCAATTTACTGATTTTATGATTATTGTATTGCTACTGGCAGCGGTGGTTTCAGGTTTTGTAGGTGAAGCTGCCGATACCATAGCCATTTTAGTAATAGTGTTGTTCAATGGTATTGTAGGAGCCGTACAGGAATATCGTGCTGATCGTGCTGTAGCCGCTTTACGACGTATGAGTGCACCGTTGGCATTGACTCTTCGAAACGGCGAAACAGTAACATTAGAGGCTTCACAACTTGTCCCGGGAGATGTAGTGCTACTGTGTGCAGGTGATGTAGTAGCTGCCGATATGAGACTACTGGAGGTTGAAGAATTGCAAGCCGACGAATCAGTCCTTACCGGTGAATCGCAAGCTGTTGAAAAACAAAACCAGCACTTACTTGAAACCGATCTACCAGTCGGGGATCGTAACAATATGGCTTTCAAAAGTACCCTAATCACTCGAGGACGAGGTCAAGGAATGGTGGTAGCTACTGGTTTGAAAACCGAGATCGGTCAGGTGGCGGAACTTTTGAGAAAGGAAACCGGCATAGACACTCCTTTACAAATACGACTCGCCCGTTTTGGTCGCTATCTTTCTATTGCCATCCTGGGCATATGTTTGGTGGTCTTTGCAGTGGGTTTATTACAGGGCCAACCGATGCTGTTGATGCTACTCACAGCTGTTAGTCTGGCAGTCGCCGCTATACCTGAAGCACTGCCGGCGGTAGTTACAGTATCACTTGCGCTAGGCGCACGTAGGCTAGTGAAGCACAATTCCTTGGTAAGGAATCTGCCAGCAGTAGAGACTTTGGGTTCCGTTACTCATATATGTGCGGACAAAACCGGTACCCTGACACGCAACCGCATGACAGTTGAACAATTCTATGTCGACCATCAATGGCACGCTGCCTTCTCTACCTCTGAGAAAAGTACTGCCATGAACGAATTGGTTTTAGCTATGGCCCTCAACAATGATGTAGTAGTGAAAGACGGTACTCCTGCCGGGGAACCTACTGAGCTGGCATTATTTGAAGCTGCCCATAATGCGAACTATCACCGGTCGGAATTGGAAAAGGTAATTCCTCGCCTAAACGCTATTCCTTTTGATAGTACTCGTAAACTTATGACTACCCTACACGACTCGCAAGACGGTGTCATTGCTTACGTCAAGGGGGCACCCGAACAAGTGCTGGAAAGGTGTATCTCTGGGGTCAATACATCCACTGAATTTAAAGTGGAACCCATCCTCAATGAGGCCTCCCGAATGGCTCAAGAAGGGTATAGAGTACTTGCTTTGGCTATGCGTAGATTTACGGAATTACCTGAGAAGCTTGAATCCGACACTGTGGAACAGAACCTTATGTTTCTTGGACTGGTAGCACTTATAGATCCTTTGCGTTCAGAGGTACCTCAAGCAGTAAGGAATTGTCTAACTGCTGGAATTGTGCCTATTATGATAACAGGGGATCATCCAGGGACTGCCAGAGCGATTGCGGGTCATTTAGCCATTCCTAACCATGAAGGGGCCTTGCT
>JBPCUG010000222.1:0-4700 GCA_051011275.1 Cyclobacteriaceae bacterium
GAAAGGCAGAAGGATGACCGCATAAGCCAGATAAAAGCGACCCAAATATTCGGACTTTAAGACCCACAAATGGAGCAATAAAAAGATTACTGTCAGGGCGAAAGTCGTAAATGTGTAAGCCTTATCGGAATGGGACAGGCCGACCACGGAAAGAACTAAGACCATCACCAGCGTAATATTTCGAGCATAAGGTCCCAGCCAGTCATTTTTAATGAAATGATTTAAAGCTACATAAGTAAAAACACAGGCATAGGGAATACATAAAAAGAACAGCCACTCCTCCAACGGAAGTCCGGCTAGAAAGATACCTGTCAGGTACTTGGGATTAAAACCCCAGACCCCTCGATGCGTAAAAATAATATCCCAGATGATGAAGAAACTGCCAGTAATCAGGATAGCTGGGAACAGGTACTTCCACTGCCGGTTGAATTGTACCTTGGGCTCAAAGCTTCGGATCAATGGGATGGATAAGCTGAAAAGATCCAGCAGGAGGTACAGGGCTTTCAAGAGGTCATCCGGCTTTGGCTTGCTTGACTTTCTTTGCCTCGGCGAAGTATTTAAAAGGGACGATCAGCATGCCGAAACACTCACCATTTTTCGGCTCCAAATGTTTGTGATGTACTTTGTGGGCTTTGCGTACTGCTTTCAGATAAGGGTGGTCGCTGTAGCGCAGTACTTTAAAACGTTGATGGATAAAAATGTCATGCACAAAAAAGTAGGCCATCCCATACAATGCAATACCTGCGCCCATCCAAAATCGAAAATCGTAACCAGCTTCTGAGCCGAAATAAAAAAGCAAAAAGCTAGGGATGGCAAAAATTAGAAAAAAAGTGTCGTTTCGTTCAAAAAACCCATCCTCTTTTACATGATGGTCGCGATGGAGCACCCATAGCAAACCGTGCATTACATATTTATGGGTAAACCAGGCCATAAACTCCATAAAGAAGAAAGTAGCAATCAATATGGCGATGTGAATTAGGGTGTTCATATGTTAACCACTTGTTTCCGATTGAAAAGACTTTCAATTTTCTCAAACCGGTAATCAAATATAGTATTTAACTGCTTTTTAATGAACAGATGGTGCATGATTCTGCCAATGGGGCCCATAGGTAAAGCGTAGTGCACAAGGTCCACCATTTCTACGCCCTCATCCACTTGATGAAAAAAATGTTGATGATGCCAAAGTCGGTAAGGGCCGATCCTTTGCTCGTCAATGAAAAACTTACTTTGCTCTACCTGGGTTATTTCGGTTACCCAATGAATGGGCCAACGCAACACCGGCCTCACAATGTAACTGATTAACATGCCAGCATATATCTCTTCCGATGGGTGAGGAGAAGTGATCTTAAAATCCATGTAAGGAGGAGTGATCACCTTTAGATTGTGCGGCGTGGAAAAGAAACTCCAGGCTTCCTTCAGGCTGGTGCGAATGATCTGTCGACGTTTTAGGCTATGGATTTTCATTGGTAAAGGATAAATCGGGTTAACAGCATCATCCAACAAAACCTTTTGCGGTACTTATTGTTTATCTTTTAGCAAAAATCTATATTATTCATTCGTATGAGCTACGAATTTTTTCTCAAAAGAAATCTGATTCCTGACCTGCTGATCCGGCTTGGCATCAGGCGTTTATGTAAGCAGCGGCTTAAGCAGGAAGGTCAATCATACTCCTTGGAAAATTATAGTGCGCTACTCGACGAATTGAAAGCCAGCCCCATTGCAATTAATACTGAAGCGGCCAATGAGCAGCATTACGAGGTGCCGGCCGATTTTTATAAGTACGTATTAGGAAAGCATCTAAAGTATAGCTGTGGCTATTGGGAAGAGAGTCAGCAGGATCTGGATCAATCGGAGGAAGATATGTTGCGGCTAAGTTTTGAACGGGCTGATTTGCAAGATAGCCAGGATATACTTGAACTCGGATGTGGCTGGGGATCTCTCACCTTATTTATGGCTGATCAATTTCCTCAAAGTCGTATCACAGCGGTGTCCAATTCGGCTTCCCAAAAAAGCTATATTGATCAGCAAGCTAAGGATCGAGGTTTGAATAATGTTACTGTACTAACGGCTGACATGAATGACTTCGATACCAAAGCGCAATTTGATCGGGTAGTATCTATTGAGATGTTTGAACATATGCGAAATTACCAACGCCTGCTGGAGAAAGTTGGAGGTTTCTTGAAACCAGATGGAAGATTATTTGTCCATATATTCACTCACAATAAGTACTCTTATAAATACGAAGTAAAAGACAGCAGCGACTGGATGTCTAAATATTTCTTTACAGGCGGTATTATGCCTGGACAAGACCTGTTATCGAAATTTTCTGACCACCTATCTGTGGTACAAACCTGGGAAGTGGATGGAACCCACTATCAAAGGACTGCTGAGGCTTGGTTAAGAAAAATGGATGCTAATCAAAAACGGATATTAGCCTTGTTCAATAAAGTTTATGGAGAGACACAAGCAATGCAGTGGTGGGTTTATTGGCGGATATTTTTTATGGCGTGTGCTGAGCTTTTTGGATTTAAGCAGGGTATGGAGTGGCAGGTAACACATTACTTAATGAAGAAAGTGTAAATGGAGAAGCTTGCTATCCTCGGGACTGGAATTGCCGGCATGGGTTGTGCGCATTTTTTACAGCATCATTACGACCTCACCCTGTTTGAAAAGAATGACTATATCGGTGGACATACGCACACGGTAAAGGTGAAAGAAGGAGAAAGAGAAGTGCCAATCGATACTGGATTTATTGTTTGTAATCCTATAAACTATCCCAACTTGTGGCAATTGTTTGAGGAGTTGGAGGTGCCCCTAAAGCCAGCCAACATGAGTTTTAGTGTGCAGCATCAACCTTCAAATCTGGAGTATAGTGGGTCTGGGCTCAATGGTCTTTTTGGCCAAAGACGCAATATTTTAAACCCCCGTTTTATCCGCATGTTGAAAGAGGTTGAGCGATTCAATAAGGATTGTACAGTGGTGCTCGAAGGTGGGAAATATACTGATTTATCGGTAAAGGATTTCGTATCTCATTTTAAGTATAGTCCGGATTTTTCCGATCAATATTTATTGCCGCTGAGTTCTGCTCTGTGGTCTACACCACCGGAGCTTAGCCTTCAATTCCCCATGGTCAGCCTAGTTAAGTTTCTCAACAATCATGGAATGCTGGGATTGAATACCCATTTTCAGTGGTATACAGTTGAGCAAGGGAGCTGGACCTATCGTGATCGTCTGATTGCTCCATTCAGGGATCGGATACAAGTGAACAAAGGTGTGCACCAGGTCAAGCGATTGGCTGGACAAGTAGAAGTATCCACCACAGATGGTGAAAAGCAGCTTTTTGATCGTGTCATATTGGCTTGTCATGCTGACCAAGCCTTAGATGTTTTGGAAGACCCCAAAGAAGAGGAGATCAATTTGCTTGGTCAGTTTCTATACCAAACGAACCAAGCGCTACTACATAACGATTCATCAGTAATGCCAAAGAGAAAGCGATTATGGTCGTCTTGGAACTACAGACTGGAGGAGCTCAATGGTCAATTGAAAGCCTCTACTCATTATTACATGAACTCGCTACAAGGGCTATCTGATCAGGTGGATTATTTTTTGTCTATTAACGATCCTGGTCAAGTTGATCCAGATAGTGCAATTAAGCAGATAACCTACGAGCATCCTATATTTACAGTGGGAGCCTTTAAAGCCCAGGAAGCACTTGAGCAACTTAATGATGAATCATCGGTGTTATTCTGTGGCAGCTATTTTGGCAATGGATTTCATGAGGATGCTTTTGTGTCCGCCTTAAATCTTTGTGAAAAATTAACAAGGAGGGAAGTTGGAGTTGAATAGCTGCCTATACCGCTGCCGGGTAGATCATCATAGATTCATACCAAAGCGCCATAAGTTTAACTATGGGGTCTATATGTTTTATTTGGACCTTGATGAATTGGATTTAATAGCCAAGCAAATAAAGTTGATCAGTAGAAATCGATTCAATGTGTTTGGATTTTATGACAGGGACCATGTCAAGAACAAAGGAAAGACAGGAGATGATACAAAGACCAAAGTGCTTAGCTATTTAAAGGAGCAGCATATTGACCTGACTGACGGAAAGATATTTTTGCTGACCTACTTACGTACTTTGGGATATGTTTTTAATCCGGTTTCGTTTTATTTTTGCTATGATAACCAAGGGAGACATCAGTGTGTGGTAGCCGAAGTGGGTAATACCTTTGGCGAGATGAAATTGTTCTTAATACCTGCTGCTGATGGAGGCCAGGCTGCTAAGGATGAAACGAAGTATTTTTATGTCTCTCCGTTTGTCGACTTGGATGCTACCTTTAATTTCAAGTTAAATTTCCCTGACGATCGTTTGAGGCTATTTATTGACGACTACAAAGATGACAGTAGAATAATTACTACTTCGTTGATAGGGGACAAGCAGCCACTGACTGATGGTCGACTTCTGGTGAATTTTCTTCGCTTTCCATTGATTACACTCAAGGTAATCAGCATGATCCATTGGCAGGCTTTCGTTTTGTGGTGTAAAGGACTAAATTACCATCCAAAGCAGCGCAATATGCATTTGCAAAAGGGAGTACGCAATCAGCGAACTCCCAAAGTAGAAATTTGAAATGATAGGATTAGCCAGTTTATATCAAAATACTATTCTAAGGTTACTTGAGAAAATGACCTTAGGTCGA
>JBPCUG010000223.1:0-2763 GCA_051011275.1 Cyclobacteriaceae bacterium
TTTGGAAAATATCGTCACCTCGATGTCGGTCGGTACCGGTATCCGCATCAATGGAATTATTGGTTCAGACTTGATGAAACGTTATCGGTTTGTTATCAATTACCACACTGAAGAAATTGTCTTTAGCTATAAATGATCTATTATTGATTTAGTAACTTTAGCATTAGAAACCCATTAACTAGGCCTAACCACAATTTCAATGACTGGTTACCGTTATTTTTAAAATCAACTCAAAAGCTTCTCCTCTGCCTAGAGGATCAAAACCACTTATCTTATTTTTTTAACCCAACTTTAAAACTAATGACCCAAATAAAATATATTCTTATTTTTCTTGTCCCTGCTCTCTGCATGTCTTGTGGGGATGACGATGCCCCTACTGCAAAAGAGCTGATCAACGCGCATCCTTGGAAAGTCAGTAATTATGACGTTCAAG
Source organism: Cyclobacteriaceae bacterium (assembly GCA_051011275.1). Taxonomy (GTDB): domain Bacteria; phylum Bacteroidota; class Bacteroidia; order Cytophagales; family Cyclobacteriaceae; genus JBPCUG01. The sequence goes on from JBPCUG010000223.1 coordinate 434, forward strand.
CATCAGCGCCCGGAATAACCGTTCCACAAGAGGTGTTGGATCCATTTATCAATGATATCCTGGCAGAAGCTCCATTGCGCGGAACAATCACCTTTACTCCGGGAGTAACCGTGGTTGAAGATCAGGGTGTTAGACTGGAAGGGACATGGACCTTGTCAGATGATGAGACCACTTTTACTATTACTTTAGGTAACCCCCCCGAAACCTCGACACTATTAGTTTTGCAGATTACTGACGACAGCTACAATCTTAAATATACGATCACAGAAGATGTGGAGGTTGAGGGCAATATGGTTCCGGTCACGTTGGATATTACAATCTTTTTGGTGCCTGCCTAATAGCTGCTTATTTTATGCTTAGCACTAAGAGGCTAAGAATACCTGAACCGATCGGTAAGAAAAGGAAAGGCCCAGTTGTGAATTTACCGGGCCTTTCAATCCAACTTGAGTGCTGGTGATCCTAGATGGCTAAAACTGAATCAATTACCAGCCCAAAAGTTCGCACCATTTTCATTGCCATTTCCACTATAATCATACGGTGATCCCCCTGAGACAAAATCGCCCTCGGTCCAGATACCTTTATCATCCGCTACATTAGCACGTCCATCTCCGGCAATGTCATTCCCGTATTGCATAAAGTCCACAATAGCATCAACACTGGTAAATGCATTGGTATTATAAAGTCCAACGTCTGACGCGGTATCATCAATTGGCCGATCAAGCTCAATGGTCTCATCGGGATCAAGGATTAAATCACCGGAAGCCAATCCATCCAATTGAGCGTAGGTTTTTAAATTGCAGATCCAGTAGCTGGAAACATCCTGTGCAGTACCCCCAAAATTCTTAAGGGTAATTTTGTCATCGGCTGCTTCGACTTTTATGATTCGTATATTAGCCGGTGCCAGAGGAGCTCCGATCCAGGAGTTAGCGCCAGTTTCCGAGCCATTTCCACTATAATCGAAAGGGGATCCGCCAGCTACAAATTCGCCTAAAGTCCAAATACCTTTAGCTGCTGCTACATCAGCTCGCCCATTGGCACCTACATCCTCCCCAAATTGCATGAAATCAACCATGGCTGCTGCGTCGGTAAAAGTATTGGTATTATAAAGCCCAATATCAGAGGCTGCATCCACGATTACACGATCAAGAGTTATGGTTCCATTGGGATCAAGATTGAGATCTCCGCTGGCCAGGTCGCTAACCTGAGCGTAGCTTTTCAAATTACAAATCCAGTAGTCACCAACGTCTTTGCTGGCTTCGCCAAAGTTCTTCAGAATAATTTGATCATTGACCGGGTCAACTTGTATAATTCTTATTATCGCCTCGGTGTTATTGGGACCCGGTTGGGGGTTATCTTCATCATCATTACTACAACTTGTCATAGCCATAAGTACCACACTTAGGGCTAAACTTTGAACAATTATCTTATTTCTAATTTTCATCTCCTGTTGTTGTTTAAGTCCTAAAATTATTTCTTACCCGGGTTTTATATTAGCCAATACAATCAAAGCTCATCTTAGGTTGCCATCAAGGCTGATGTTAATTAAACTATAACTCTATAGTCTTGATTAGTAAATGTTTACAGAGAAATTTTTAATATCGGTTGAAGCCCTCCAAATAACTGATCCCAATATTTAAGCGAAGAAAAAGTTATATTTGTTAACAGGAATGTTAGTAACTAGGAATTATTTTTTTTCTATAGGCAACCATAATCACTCTTTACTGGTATTCTTAGCAAATCCAGCACCTTGAAGATAGACAACCAGGACCGTATAGCTGCTTACATCCGCGGATGCAGGAAACAAGATAGAGACAGTCAAAGGTCGCTGTATCAGGAGTTTTATGGATACGGTATGAGCATTTGCATTAGATATGTGAAGAATCGGGATGAGGCGGTCGAAATACTAAATGACGGGTTCTTGAAGGTGTTCAATAACCTAAAGGGTTTTGACCTCACCAAATCTTTTAAGCCATGGTTTAGCCGTATCATGGTTAATACAGCTATCAACCATTACCGAAAGAATCTTAAGTTTTCAAAAAATGAAAACCTAGAAATGGCAGAAAACAAAGCCAATCAAAATGAAGAAATATTAAGTGGAATTTCGTACCAAGAAATTATAGGGATGGTCCACAGGCTATCCCCAAAATATCGATTGGTTTTTAACCTTTACGTCATTGAAGGGTATACGCATGAAGAGATTGCCGAAATGCTGGAGATCTCTGTAGGTACTTCTAAATCAAACTTGTTTAAAGCCAAGAAGAACCTGAGAGAAATTTTAGATAAATTCTTTAAAACACAAGATGCAGGATAAGCACTACGATAGTCTGGAG
>JBPCUG010000224.1:0-3767 GCA_051011275.1 Cyclobacteriaceae bacterium
CGGTTGGGTCCTCCGTCCACTCAGTCTCACTGAATGATTTGGCTTGCCTCAGCCACTCGGTTTTGTAATCCTCTAGATTAGGAAAGCCCATTCTCCATCCATCGGGATTCTCCAATCGACAGGCATCTACGCCCATAAAGTTCTCTTCCACAAAATCGTTTGCCACCATAGACCAATCCTGGCCAATGAATGCCTTAATGTCGCGGTCTACAAGCATCACCCAGATGGCATGTCTATCTTGATCTGAAGTTGGAAAAGGGTTTTTTTTCATATCAGGTGTATTCTTTTTGATCCACTAAATAGTTTGCGATCGCATCTGGGTCGGGTTCGACGCCTAGGCCTTTGCCTTCTGGTAAAAAGGCAAACGGCGGCTCGAATTTTATGGGAGTTTTTAGTAGGTCGTGTTCCCTGATCATGCGACCAAAGACATCACTTGGCCAAGTACATGATGCAGCAGCGGCCGCGGAATGTAGGTACATTGCCTCCAGAATCCCTAGATCTACTTCACTACCATGCCAGCACGGGAGTTCAGCCGAAGAAGCTATATGATCCAATCGCTGAAAGTCGGCCAAACCGCCATTGAAGTTGAAACCGTCAACCGCCTGCGCTTCCAAGGCTTGGATTGCATCTTTGATCCGCTGCCCGTGTAAAATATAGGGCAATGACACATGCAAAACAATTGGTATGGAGCTGTACTTCCTCAACAAAGCGTAATCATTTAATTTCCAACGTGGTATAGGGTCTTCGAGACATAACGTATTACCTACCTGCTGTAAACCATCCAGCCTTTTACGGGTTTCATGAGCGTACTCCCATCTTTCGTTCGGATCCAGGATCACTCCCATGCCGGGAGCTGACACAGAGATCACTTCGCACCAACTGACAACATCATCTTCTAGGTCACTTTTAAATTTGATGCAGTCGTATCCTTGATCGTGAAACCCTTTAACCAGATCCCCTATCTCCTCCAGTTGGCGATGGCTGGACCAAGCGCCGACTTTTACTTTGTCCTTTAACGGGCCTCCAAGCAGATCTACAATACGAAGATCATGAACTTTAGCATAAGCATCCCAAATAGCACATTCAAAACCATCGTACTCCCTGCAATAGGTAAAGGGCAACTTTTGTAGTGTCAGACTTTCAAGATCGGTACCTATCAATACTTCAATAATACTTTCTACCACACGCCAGTCATGGCTACGGTATAATTCTCCCCACCCTATCAAACCTGTGTCCAACTCTAGCTTAATTATTAATTTGGATAGTTGATCAAATTGAATGGACCAACCGGCCTTAGCTCCCACCGGAAGTTTGTGTAAGGGTTTGTTAATTCCTTTGGTTTCAATAGCTCCTTTATGGGCCGGAACGACTACTTCATAACAGGTGATTCGTGTTATCTTCATTTCATTTAAGAAACTATCCCGTGGAACCACTGCATAGAGCGCTTACTTCTTATCACCTCCATATTCCGTGGCAAATCGGTTAAATATCAAACTGGTAGTGCCATTGTCAACATAAATTGTTTGTCCGGTGATGGCTCGGCTCAAATCCGACAGTAAGAATGCTACCGTATTGCCGCAATCCTCTGGCTTTATATCATAAAGCAAAACCTGTTGATCTTTAATAAAGTCTTCAACCCATTTCTTCGGATCATCACTCCAGGTTTTAATAAGATCGTAGTTTTGGTCGGCATGAACGTAACCAGGGCCCACGGCATTTACCCTAATATTCTGCGGTCCCAATTCAACTGCCATTCCGCGGGTCAATCCTTCTACGGCGGCCTTAGCGCTGGCATAAATAGCGTATCTCGACATGGTAGAATGCGCATTCACGGAACTTATATTAACGATGTTGCCGGTGCTATCCTTTTCTAACAACTGGTTAACAAAAGCCTTGGATACTTGCCATACACCTTTAATGTCCACATTGTACAGGTTATCAAATTCTTCCACACTGGCTTGATGTGCTAACTGGCTTAAACCCACTCCTGCATTATTGACCAACCCATGTATCACTCCCACCTGCTGTTCTATTGTATCGAACATAGATGCAATCTCCTCTCCTTTACTAATATCTGCAGCTATTGGAATGGCATTACGATAATTTTTAGCAGCTTTCTCTGCCAGATCCATTTTGATCTCATTGAGGATCACTTGCGCACCAAAATTTGAGAGCGCCTGACATACCCCAGCCCCAACACCAACTCCACCCCCTCCGGTGACTAATATGTTCTGTCCGCTTAAGTCTAATTGCTTCATTACATGATACCGTATTTGTCAAAAGCGTCACACGCACTCATTCCTCCTTCAATGGCCTTCTGGACCAACTTCTCTCCCCTTGCCTTTTCCAGTGATTTTATAATTATCTCCTCTTCAGCCTGCTTGGGAACAATACACACACCATCCAGGTCTCCAAAAACAATATCCCCGGAAGTAACATTTGCACCGTTCATTTGAATTGGGCTTCTAAAATCCACCACTTTGCCTCTAGGGGCCTGATCCTGGGCATATCGACCGTACGAAAAGGTGGGAAAACTGAGGTCCAAAATCCCGTTGGTATCTCTGGAAAAACCGTTTACGACAGCACCTACTGCCCCTAATTTTAACGCACGAGTGCTCATTAACTCACCCCACAAAGCATAGTCTGGTGATGCTCCGGTGCAGATATATACTTCATTTTGTTTCAGGTCATCTAAAGCTTCCAACATCAACCCAAAGGGTTTGTCAGATAATTGCTTTGGCATGTTCTCATCAATATCAGCTTCTAAAACGGTCATAGCTCGGCCGGCCACTACCATATCATCTCTTAGTGGTTGGATCTGTGGAGGTAAGAATTGATTTTGAAACCCAAGCTGATCCATTATATCCCCTACTACAGCTGAAAACAATTCGGATTTCATTAATTCAAAAAGATCGGTATCGCTTTGCCAAGATTTACTCATCAATGGTTAGTTGGCTAATGCTACTATTTTATTTAAAATCCGATACCTCAGGTTCGATTCTTTGTTACCCTGATCCAAAGCCGCCTCAGATTGATTTGAATATTGTGCCATTACCCAATCAGTAACCGGGCCCGCATCGGAGTCCATAATTTCTTTCAGCAAGTGGTCAGCTTGTTGTTTGTTACCACTTTCTTGAAGGCTTAGTAATCCCAATAGATTATTAGGATTCCTAGGGTTAAAAAATTCTTTAGTGTACTCGATTGTGTTTTTAAGGTGGGCCTCTTTTTGTGATGGTTTACTTAGGTGGTCATAGCAATAGGCTAATAAGTAATCTTCAGCGCGGTTATCAGGATCATAGGGCTTACCAACACCTAGATTTTCAGGCCACTCCATCGCCTCCTTCAAAATAGATATGGCCTCTTTATATTTTTTCTTTTCAATTATTGCCATTGCATATAGCAAATGAGATTGCTCATAGATTGTACGCCCTTGCGAAGCACCTTCAAAGGGTAGCACCTCTATGTTCTTCAGAGACTCAATACACTTTTTATATTCCCCATTGTTTAATAGTGCTTTGGCATGACTCATTCCCAGGTTATAATTAGAAGGAAATTTTTTGTAGGCCTTGGCAGAAAGCTTCAATGCTTCTTTTTGATTGCTGTTTTCATCGTAATATCGGATCAATGCACTGTACGTCCTCCATTCTTTTGGAGCTAATTCAAGTGCACGTTGGAGATCACCTAGTTCATCATTGTGCTTCGTTTTTCTCAGCAGATCTGCCCTAGCCAGATAGAAAGGGGCATAATTTGGTTCCCGTTTACAAGCC
>JBPCUG010000225.1:0-3786 GCA_051011275.1 Cyclobacteriaceae bacterium
ATTTTAAGTGGGGGATTCGTAGAGGAGTTGGAGGCATTAAAAAATTGATGCAACGCTACAATAATGACATATGGATTAGGATTCGGGTGCTTAAACTAAATATGGACTCTTATTGTGATATCCCCATATAAATTGTTATCAGTAATTCTCGGGATTTACCTGGTTCCTGTTTTTTCTTACAGCCAGTTACTATCAAAAGAGGAAATACGTCAAGCAGCAGAAAATAGTCTTCCGTCTTCCCTTACCGACTACCGTTCCTTTCTCCAAATTCCCAACAATGGCAATTTTGAAAAACACCGGAATGAAAATGTGAACTGGTGTGTAAATACGTTTGAAAAATTACAATTCAAGACGCGAGTGATCACTTCGAAGGGCATCCCTCATGTGCTAGCTGATAGAGTTGTTAAGAAGAAATACAAAACCATTTTATTCTACCTACAAATCGATGGACAGCCTGTTGATACGACAAAATGGGGCCAGCCCAATCCTTATTATCCAGTATTGAAAAAATTGGAGAATAATACTTGGCAGCCGGTCGATTGGGAAGTGCTAGAAACACGATTCGATCCCAATCTAAGGATCTTTGCTCGCTCTGCCTCCGACTCGAAAGGTCCGGCCATGGCCTTTATCACTGCGCTCCAAATTTTAAACCAAAAGAGTTTCAAGCCAAAGTTCAATATTAAAGTGATCATGGATTTTCAGGAAGAACTAGGCTCTCCTACCCTGCCACCATTGGTTCGTGAAAAGCCCTCACTCTTCGATGCTGACATGATGCTTATCATAGATGGTACCAGGCACCTCTCCAATTTGCCAACCTTAACCTTTGGAGCTCGAGGAATTGCCACAGTAACATTAAAAGTATTTGGCGCCTCACGAGATTTACACAGCGGCCAGTATGGTAATTTTGCCCCAAATCCTGTTTTTAAATTAGCCAAGCTGCTTGCTGAGATGAAAGACGAGGAAGGCCGAGTAACAGTACCTGGTTTTTACGATGGAGTATCCCTAAGTGAGAAAGAAAGGAAAACTATAAACAATCTCCCGGAAGACATCGAAGAGATCAAGGCAACTTTGGGAATTGCTAAGGCTGATCATGTTGGATCGACTTATCAAGAGGCGCTTCAATATCCTTCGTTAAATGTTAGAGGCCTAAGAGCAGCGTGGGTAGGATCGGAGGTGCGCACTTTGGTACCATCAGAAGCCATCGCGGAAATTGACATGCGATTGGTCCCCGAGACTACCGGAGAACGGCAGGTACAACTTCTGAAAAACTACATCGTGAGTAAAGGGTACCATCTGGTTGATTCCATACCCACTGCCGCCGAACGATCAACCTACGAGAAACTCATTGCCATGGATTACCGAATTGGGTCAAGACCATTCCGCACTGACATGGATTCAGATATAGGCAAATGGCTTGGTCGCGCTATGCAGCATATCTTTGGCAATAATTATGTTAAAATGCGCACAACAGGGGGATCGCAGCCCATTGCTCCATTTATAAATACTTTAGACATACCGGCTGTCTCAGTGCGCATTCCTAATCCCGACAATAATATACATGCACCTAACGAAAATATGAGGCTAGGCAATTATTTGGAAGGAATTCAGATGTGTTTGAGCATAATGACTAAGGAGTTCAAATAACCTATTAGCATAACAACTGTGTAAATATTACCCAATTCTAAGGAATCCTTTATCTTTAGGAAATTTTTATAAGTATGCTTGACTTCATCGTCTGGGATCCTACTAAAGAGATCTTCAGAATTCCAGGTTTAGATCACCCCATCGCATGGTACGGATTGCTGTTTGCGATGGCCTTTGTATTAAGCCAGCAGGTAATCTTTTATATCTGGAAAGCCGAAGGCAAAACCGCTAAGGATGTCGAGGCGCTAACCTTGTACATCGTTATTGCCACGGTAGTAGGTGCGCGACTAGGTCATTGTTTATTTTACGATCCGGTCTTTTACTTGAATAACCCACTGGAAATCCTAATGCCCTGGAAAGGTGGCCTAGCCAGTCATGGCGCAGCCATTGGCATCCTAACGGGCATCTATCTATATGCTCGCAAAAGAGCCGATCAAAGTTATTTATGGGTAGTGGACCGTCTAGTAATCGTGGTCGCCCTCAGTGGTTGTCTGATCCGGTTTGGCAATTTTATCAACTCTGAGATCGTTGGCAAACCGACTGGAACCGATTATGGGGTGGTATTTGCACGTGCTGTTGAAGAGAACCTGGAAGCACATGAGCAGGTGGAAGATGCTGAAGCCGCTCAACTGCAGGAGGCCTCAAAAGCTAATGGCCTTGATGCCCCTGTCATGGTTAAGTTACGCTTTTCAGACGCTGTGGATGAACAAAACGCTCCGGTAATAATTGATCAGTTAAAAAACGTACTAGTTAATTTAAGCACTGGTGACGAGCCTGATATTAAACTGAACTTGGATCAAGAGCTAGTATACGAGATAACACCCGCTCCGGGGAATCGCTTGGGTGCGGAGCTTATCGTGCCCGGAATACCACGGCATCCGGCTCAGTTGTATGAGTCCATTTCTAGTTTGATCCTATTTGTTGGATTATTTTTTTTATGGTATAGGAAAAAAGGCAAGACTCCCCCAGGATTGATCTTTGGTATCTTCTTAATCCTATTGTTCGGGTTAAGATTTCTATACGAATTCCTCAAAGAAAACCAGGAAGCCTTTGAGGATGATCTGCCATTAAATATGGGTCAATGGCTAAGTATTCCGCTAGTGGTTGCTGGAGTCGTAATCCTCACCCGTACCTGGCTCAACAGGAACAAAACTCAAGGGACAGGATCATAACCTTGGCCGCCCCAAGGATGGCATTTTCCAATCCGACGTATGGCTAGCCATCCTCCTTTCAAGATACCGTGCTTTAGTATTGATTCTTTGGCATATTGGGAGCATGTGGGCTGAAAACGGCATGAAGCTGGCAGCCAAGGAGAGATGATCGCCTGATATAGCAATATTGGGAATACCAATATTTTTCGGAACCAAAATTTCATCTTCAAACTTATATCATTAATTTATAATTAAGCATAATGGTTCGACCGGACTCCCTAAAATTTGAAAAATGAGTGACATTCGTTCTATTTTTAAACTTTATGCAAGCAATTAGGTCTTAATAAATAGCATAAAGGGAGCGGAAACGATTACATTTATAGGTTTTCTTTGAGAAAAAAGTTGTGGCGAGGGCAAATTATATACCTATTTTCCCGATTTTTATCGGGCTTTTTTGCGGTTGGCTTGGGGTATCAGCCCAATCGCCTACGCTGGCGGATAGCTCAACCTCTCGCACCCTACAGCTAGTAAATCCATTCCCGATTGACAGCGCCCAAGCTCAGCTAGTTAAAATCGATAAGATCTTTTTGCTTGGTAACAAAAAAACCAAAGACCACATCATTCTTCGTGAGCTAAATGTTAAAGTTGGTGATTTGATCAATCGTTCTGACCTAGACCTTACCTTGGAAAGGGACAGAGAGAAGATCATTAATACGAGACTCTTTCTAGATGCTAAGATCAGTGTGATCTCACTTTCTGAGCGAGTGGTAGATATAGTAGTTCAAGTGAGCGAGAGGTGGTACATTTTTCCGATACCGATATTTCAGTTGGCAGACAGAAACTTTAATGAGTGGTGGGTAAACCAAAATCGAGACCTTTCCAGGGTAAACTATGGTATGAAATTTTATCATAGAAATTTCAGGGGACGAGGAGAAAGATTGAAACTAACCGCCCAGTTTGGATTCACCAAAGTCTTCGGTATGTCCTATTC
>JBPCUG010000226.1:0-11163 GCA_051011275.1 Cyclobacteriaceae bacterium
AACTCTGGATGCTCATCAATATACTCATGCGCACATTTTATAGCCACCAAGCTATGCAGAGGCAACGCTGTTGTATAAATAAAAGGTCTGGCAAAGTTGATTAGATAGTCAATAAGCCATGAGGGACCAGCCACAGATGCCCCGTGAACTCCTAAGGCTTTACCAAAGGTATGAACCCGGGCAAGAACCTGCTGTTCCATTTCTTTGGCAACGACAAAACCAGCTCCCCCTTTTCCAATCCAGCCGGTTGTATGTGCTTCATCCACGATCAAATGGGCTTTATACTGAGCGCAAATATTGACCAAGTGGTCAATTGGAAAGAAATCCCCTTCCATGGAATAAAGTGACTCAACAGCCACAAATTTATGTCCTTCCGCTTTTTTGAGTTTTTTCTTTAGGTCATCCAGGTCATTATGACGAAATGAATAGTGCCGAGCCAAGCTAAGACGGGCCGCCTCCTTTATACAGGCATGGGACAGCTGGTCATAAATAATAGTATCTCCCTTTTGAGGGATGGTTGAAATCAATGCTAGATTAGCCGTATAGCCAGAATTAAATATAAGCACCTTATCGGATTTGTATCTGATGGCTAATTCGGCCTCCAGATCCATGGCATATTTGCTATTCCCGGACAACAGCCTGGAGCCGGTTGAACCATTTAAAACCGGCTTTAGCTGGGAAAAATGCTCATTGATGCTAGTCGCCAAAGCCGGCGATTGCGCTAACCCCAGATAATCATTGGAAAAAAAATCAGCCAATTTTGGGGAAATGCCAAGCAACCTTAAATTGCCTGTTTTTTTGCGTTTTAACAGCTTCTGTTGCAACCTTTCCTCTATTTTAAGCATCTTCCTTACAGGAGTATATCCGGGCTAAAACGATATATTAATTTGTAGCATGGTATCTTTGGAATAATAATTGTAAACAATAAAAACTATAATTTAAAGTTTATTAAAACAATTGACACTAAACATTTTCAACTATGAGAAAGATCGTGCTTTCAATAATAGCCATATCAATATGTGGTTTGAGTTATGGACAGTTTATGGTAGGGCCTAAGGTAGGGATCAGTTCATCAAAAATGGATCTTAAAAATGGTACTGTGGATGGAGCAAAATTGTTGGGAGGAGATGCTGTAGTGGGTTTTCATGCGGGAGCATTTGCGCGAGTTACCTTAGGTAGCTTGTATGTACAGCCGGAAGCATTGTTCACCCAATCTGGTGGAGAGACTAGCTTAGATGGAGAAATTACATTGAATAATCAAGTGCTAAGAAATATTTCAGAACTTTCATTCAATAAACTGGATGTTCCGGTAATGGTGGGGACGAAATTTGCCAGGGTTTTAAGGGTACAAGCCGGACCTACGGTTAGCATTTTATTAAATGCAGATGCTAAGACAGATTTGGGAGATATCGATATAAAATCGGGCTACCAGGATGCCACTATTGGATATCAAGCTGGGGTTGGCTTAGATATCTGGAATTTAATACTGGATCTCAAGTATGAAGGCAACCTTAGCACATTCGGTGACTCAGTATTGGGCATTCAAACTGATCAACGAAACAATCAATGGATATTTAGTGTAGGATTTAAGCTATTCTAAAACTCCAATAAATTGAAAAAGAAAGCCGAGGTGTAAATTCGCTTCGGCTTTCTTATTTAGACGAGATCTGTTCGAACTTAACGGCAGCTTTACCTTTAAAAGCAGCTCTTGGTTTTAAATTGAGAGTTTGAAATAATTGTTGGTCCGACTGGTAGTCTGGGTTGGGTGTGGTTAACAATTTATCCCCAGCGAAGATGGAATTTGCTCCAGCAAGGAAGCACAAAGCCTGCTCTTCGGTATTCATTCTGACCCTACCCGCAGACAAACGCACCATCGCCTCTGGCATTAGGATCCTCGCGGTAGCGATCATCCTGATCATTTCCCAGACGGATACCCTTTCCTGTTCTTCTAAAGGAGTACCTGGAACAGGTACAAGTGCATTAATTGGCACTGATTCAGGGTGTTCAACTAAAGTAGCTAAAGTGTGCAACATGCTTATCCGATCCGGCTCTTGCTCTCCCATTCCGATAATTCCACCGGAGCACACAGATATCTTGGCTTTGCGTACATTGTCTAATGTCCCAAGGCGGTCCTCATAAACTCGTGTAGTAATAATTTCTTTGTAGTGGGACTCACTAGTGTCGAGATTATGGTTATAAGCATATAGTCCGGCATCCTTTAACTTCTTTGCCTGCTCTTTCGTGAGCATCCCTAAGGTACAGCAAACCTCTAAGCCAAGTCCGCAAACCCCTTCTACCATATCCAAAACCCGATCGAAATCGCGATTGTCTCTTACCTCACGCCAGGCAGCGCCCATGCAAAAGCGAGTGCTTCCCGCTGCCTTTGCTTCAGCTGCTGCCGCCAGAACCTGTTCTGTAGGCAATAGTTTCTCTACCTCCACATCGGTATGATACCTTGCTGCCTGGGGGCAATAGGCACAATCTTCCGGACATCCTCCGGTTTTAATTGAAAGCAGTGTACAAACCTGAACCTCCTGAGGATCATGGAATTGGCGATGTACATTGGCCCCTTGATATATCAGCTCCAGTAATGGTAAATTATATATCTCCTGTACCTCACTTAATTCCCAGTCGGTTCGTATGTTTTTAGGCATAGCTATACTCATGTTAGAGATAAAAAAACGGTTAGTTCAAAAATAACTCAGTGAATGACCAAATCAAAAGGAAGTCGGGTCTGAGGTTCCTGGTATTTTTCCAAACGCCTAATTTGCTGAACGGGAAAATACAGTTGCCCCAAATGTTCCTTAATTTTTTCCTCTTCGTAATCTGAAGTGAGCTGGCTAATCAACTGCTGCCATTGCGTCTTTTGAGGATAGTATCTAATCCGGTAGTCATCTACTTCCAAGCCTGCAGCTTCGGCAGCGATTGCGATCGCGTCATCCAGCGTACCAAGTACATCAACAAGTTTATGTCCTATTGCTTCTTTACCGGACCATACCCGACCTGAAGCTACTGCATCCACCTCTTCATAACTTAGCTCTCGGCTTTGGGCTACCTTTTCAACAAAAGTATGATAGCCATCTTCAATACTTTGCTGAAATATTTTGGCCTCAATTTCCGACATAGGCTTGGCAAAGCTGAAAATATTGGCCAATGGTCCAGTGTTCACAGTATCAGTGGTAACACCTAAATGTTCGTTCAATAAACCTTGTACATTAAAATATATGGCAAAAATCCCGATAGATCCGGTGATAGTATTAGGTGCGGCCACAATGGTATCGCAGCCCATGGCTATATAATAACCACCCGAAGCAGCCAAATCGGACATCGATGCTATAACCGGTTTTTCCTTTGCCGTGATAGTTACCTCCCGCCAAATTACATCACTAGCCAACGCGCTTCCGCCAGGTGAGTTTACCCTTAGCACGATAGCTTTGACTTTATCGTCTTCACGCACCTTTCTCAATTGCTTTACCAATGATTCAGACCCGATACTACTGGCATCACCTTTACCATTAACTATTTCTCCATCAGCTATTATCACCGCAATGCGATTACGGGATGATCTGTTGGAAGTGGTGGCTTTATTGTATTTTTTAAAGCTTACTAATTTTATGTCTTCTTTTGATTCCAGTTCCAATTTTTCCATCAACCCATCTCTCATTTGATCGTAATATGCAGTGTCGGTAATCAATTTGTGTTCCAACGCAGTGGCTGCATCACGAACCCACATGGAATCTGCTATATCGGAAAGGTCGGCCAGGCTTACGGATCTCGATGATGAAACATCGTTTAGGTAGGTCTCATACATAGAACCTAAAAATGAACGCGTTTGCTCTCGGCTGGCATCACTCATACTTTCCCTTACAAATGGTTCAACCGCGCTTTTGAACTCACCCACTTTAAATACCTGTGGCTCTACCTTTAATTTCTCTAATGTACCTTTAATAAATATTTGCTCAGCCGTAAATCCATTGAACTCAATGATCCCTTCGGGAGGTAAATAAATACTATCTGCCACTGAGGCTAGATAATATTCAGACTCAGTATAATATTCGCTGTAGCTCAAAATAAATTTTTCTGATGACTTAAAATCGGCCAGGGCCTCTCTTAAATCCTTTAATGTAGCCCAGCCACTGTACATAAAATTAGGCTCGATTACGATCCCTTGTATCTTGTCATCTTCTTTGGCCAGTTTGATAGCTTCTTTCAATTCTTTTAGTCCATGGCCAATTTTATCATCACCTGGTAGCAGACCTATTGGTAGCACAGGCATCTCATTTGATCGTTCAATAATCGGCAGGTCAAGCTTAAGATATAATACACTGTTTTTGGCAATCTTGACCTCTGGCTCAGAACCAAATAAAGCAGCCAGAAATACGAAAATCAACACCGAAAAAATAAACAACCCGCATAAGGTAGCCAACAGGCTCTTCCAAAACATAAGAATAATTTTAGGTTACATTCTTTTCAATTATACTAATAATTGAAGTATTAATTACCGGATTTTATATTTTTGGGCATTTAGTTGGATGACAGGGATATATCTATTATTGGGTTCGAATCTTGGTGATCGTAAAGGCCACCTTGCTAGAGCTTGTGAACTAATAGAACAAAAAGTGGGAGTGGTTACTGATAGATCCAACATTTACCGCACCGAAGCTTGGGGATCAACCCAGCAACCATCTTATTATAATCAAGTCGTGAAGATAAATACGGATCTGGTTCCTTCCAGATTACTTGATGAAATTTTGTCGATAGAAGAGGAAATAGGGCGAGTAAGGCAGAGCAAATGGGAGTCTCGCATCATTGACATAGACATTTTATACTATAACCAACAAATCCTAGACGAATCTCGGCTGGCCCTACCGCACCCACAAATTCCCAACCGACGCTTTACTTTGGTACCTCTCTGTGAGCTTGCTCCAGATCTTAAACATCCGCAATTGGGTATGACAAATATTGAGCTACTTGAGAATTGTGAAGATCAATTATTAGTCGAACCTCTAAGATCAAAGCTCTGATACTTCCATTTCACGGTTAACCTTTTTAACCAGACCTCGTAATATTTTTCCCGGGCCAGATTCAATAAACTGAGTCGCTCCGTCAGCTATCATATGCTGTACAGTAGCGGTCCACCTTACCGGAGAAGTGAGTTGGGCAATCAAATTAGACTTGATTTCGTCTATCTCTTGATGAGCCAGGCCATCTACATTTTGGTATATCGGACAGATGGGTTCTTTGAAAGAAGCAGCCATTATAGCTTCTGCCAGTTCCTCTCTGGCCGGCTCCATCAATGGAGAATGAAAGGCACCTCCAACAGCAAGAGGTAAGGCCCGACGAGCGCCCGCCTCCAGTAATTTCTCACAAGCTATTTCTATCCCTTTCTCGGTTCCTGAAATTACCAGCTGACCAGGTGAATTATAGTTGGCCGGCACAACTACTTCTTCAATCTGTTCGCAGATGCCATCTACCAGGTTGTCTTCCAAGCCCAGGATTGCTGCCATAGTTGAGGGTATTGCTTCGCAGGCCTTTTGCATAGCAGCTGCTCTGGCGCTTACCAATTTAAGGCCTTGGGAAAAGTCTAATGCACGGCTTGCAACCAAAGCTGAAAACTCCCCTAATGAGTGCCCTGCTACCATATCCGGTTTGAATGAATCGTTGGTAATTGCTAAAATCACTGAATGCAAAAATACCGCCGGCTGAGTCACTTTGGTTTGTTTCAAGTCCTCGTCTGTGCCATGGAACATGATTTGGGAGATTTGAAATCCAAGTATCTGGTCAGCTTCCTGAAAGAGCTCCTTAGCCTGCGAATTGGATTGATAGAGCTCTTGACCCATTCCGGGAAACTGTGCTCCCTGTCCGGGAAATAAATATGCTTTCATTGTAAGTCCTTTGTTGCTAAACTCCTACTGTATAAGGGGGCAAGTATATAAAGAATTAAAGGATTAGAAAAACAGATGATTACTTTTAGTCGGAGAGTGGAAACAATTGGTTAAGCCTCTACCGCAAAGGACTGATGGTTATTCTCCGGTAAAAATCGACTGAGCAGATCTTGGGTAGGAACCCGACACTGGTCCCTTTTGCCAAATAGTTTGTAACGATGCTTTGCTATCAGTTCATACAAACCATCTCTTAAAAACTTTGGTATGATCTTAAATGCATAAAGGATCGGCCAACCACTCCCCAGTTCCCGGGTTATTTCCAACACGGCATTGCTCTTATCAAATACAACACCTTGTTTGATGAGAACGATACTCTTAAAATCAGATAATGGCAAATGAAATTGCTTTAAAAGCTCTTGGGCGGCGAAGGATTGCAATGATGCGAATACAAACTTCTTTTTGGGGTCCCTATCAATTACAAAATTGACCGCTCCATTGCACAAATTACATACACCATCAAATAAGACGATTGCCGATTGGTCCATTATTCCAGATTCCCTCTAAGTAGGTCTACCCAGCCTTTGATCTTTTCCGTAGCATTTTGCGGGTCTAAGACATCATAGGTAACCACTGCAGTATAATAATAAGTGCCTGCAGGAAGCGGGTTGCCGTTATGGTCGCGCCCATCCCATTCGATTAGGATATTTCCTTCATTGACGTCATCCTCAGAATCATACTGGAACACTTCCTTGCCCCAGCGATTCACAATGCTTAGCTTCACAGACTCAACAAATCTTGGACATTTAGCATAATCTGTAAATGATTGATCGTAGCCAAAATAAGCTCTGAATCTGTTATTGAAATTATCTAGCGCCTCTGGTCCGAATACATTAGGCAGATAGTAATTTGGGCAGTTATCAATACACAATACCTCGGTTCTAGCACTTTCATTGCCAGATCTGTCTACTGATGACACTTGATAACATCCGGCAAATGAAGGTATATCTCTGTGTACAAAGAAATTATCAATCACATTACCTACCAGAGTAAAACTACCCTCCTCTCCAGTTCTGGAGTAATATACATTGAAGCTGCGGATATCATCATCGCATGCTGAATCAGGATCGCGGGTCCAGCTTATGGTATTGCTAAAATCGCTAAAGTTACAAGGTTTATCCAGCAAAAACTCTTCACAATCCTGCACCTCTAAAGAGAGAATAGGTGTGCATGGAGGAATACTATCACTTGGTTGTGCGCATACGATCTGCGATTTGTTGATCAATGGTGCAGTGATCGCTGGATTTTCATAGGATCCAAAGGTTTCAACATAATAGCAGTATTCGGTTTCATCAGACAATGGTCCACCGGTAAGGCTACCATCATCGAAGAACACAAATCCCGTTTGAGGTACTGCAATGTCCGCCACGAAAACCAATGAATCCGGAAAGGTGGGTAAGATATTGTCGCGGTAAATTTTGTGTAAGGGAAATGACTGGGTACTGATCGACCAGGGTACGTCAGCGCTCCAAGTAATTTCAATTGCTCCAGTCAATGAAGCAGCATCAGCCCTAACTGTTGATGCACGTGCAGAGGCATCCACCAGCGCACTACTAGCATCAAATAATTCTACGCGATAGTTAAATACTTGGTCTTTGGTATTGAGGCCCGGTCCCTGATCAAGAAAAGTGGTATCACTGAGATCTGAAGCAATTAATTGCTCTCCAGCATCGCCATCAAACCCATTGGATCTGTACAAATTATACCTATATGGTGGCGGAAAAACACCACCATCTACATTGATTGGTGTGGTCCAGCGAACTAGAATCTCTCCTTCACTTACGTCTGTTTCCAAAATATCAACATTTGTTAGTACCGAACCACTCAGCTCAATAGTGGCGCAAATCTCGTTGGAAGCATAGCTTACCCCTCCTCCAGGGGCAGGAAATACCGCTACCAATCGGTAGCAATAGGTAGCTCCTTCATTAAGGCCGTCACCATTATTGTCGTCGACAAAAGTGGTCGCTCCAACTTCAGTTGTTCCAACCAGCTCGTATCCGGAGCCTTCAGGAATGCCTATCAAACAACCTTCGGGTGTGAAGTCAAAGCTTCCTACCCTTCTCCATACCTGAATCTCCACCCCCGGATTACTGCATTGACTAGTGTAATCATCCCAATTTAGCTCAATGGAATTACTCGAACCCACATCAGCAGTCTCCAGTACGGGAGCAGGCGCCACTACTGTTACATTCCAGGTCTTAATATCTACAAGGGGTACATGAAAGCTATTTACAGTAGAACTATCAGTGACCTTAAATTGAACCTGATAGGGGAACTGCCTCACATGGGAACAGTTCGTCTGCCATTCAAAATCCAATAAGCCAGGCTGAGTTTGGAAGACCGGTGGAAAAAAGCCTGGAGGGGAAGAGTAGGAAGCAGGTGATGAAGGCAGGCCGTATACTCCACTAAAACTTTCCAGCAGCACCATATCCCCATCTGGATCGTTACCCTGGACTGTGGCTTTGAGGTTAGTACCAGCTACAATACAAGTATCCTCTGGAATCAGAACCTCAGGAGGGTTATTCTCTGTATCGCAAACGATAATTTGCATGTCTCTCGTAACAAAGCCAATGCGCCGATATACACCATTGATCTTCCGCCATTCCTCTATCAAAAAGGCTACATTATACTCCCCGCAAACATTAGAGCCGAATTCATTCCCTGGTGCGTCCCATACCAGGTCACCGGTTATCGGGTCAAGGGAAAAGGTAGGAGTCCCATCCATATCCTGATTTGCCATTCCATAGTCAATTGGAGGCAAATAAAAATCAACGAAGTTCGGGTCGTGGTAGTCTATCACGTTCAGGTTAGTGGCTTGCTTTGGAATACTCAATTTGTAGGAGATACTGTCCCCATCGGGATCAAATGCACCAGGATTGTGTATAAACCTGACACCTACCCCTGCCCTATCGATGGGAGGCACCAACATGATCGGTGTACTGTTGGGCCCAATAAAAGGATCAACCAATATTTGAGTTTCAATATAGAACCTGGTATTGACGGAATTATCCATATTAACGATATCATCATTCCGGTTTGGTTCGATATAGCTAACTGTATACCTTCCAGGTGAATTAAAGGTATGTTCAAGAACGATTATTATCTGCTCCACGTCTTCGAATTCCCCGACACTGACTTTGGTTATCGATTTGAGCACAAGATCAACCTGTACCACCCGCCCGTCACCAAAATCCATAATTCCATCTCCAAATTCCACTGGAGAGCCAGCATCGCGATAGGCTACGAAAGTAAAATCATAAGTTAAAGATGTTAACGAAATACGAGTTGCGGTTATTTCTGACCCCCTGATGTGCGTGGCATGCGCTTCGTACCTAGCAACTACTGCTACTAGAATCAAACACAGAAAAGTGGGCCAAACCCTATGAATATTGATCATTTATAATCTTTTCAGTCCTATAATAATACTAAATTTACTTAAATAGTTCTGTAATGCGGGGCGGTAATCAAAAATTTAAGGTCTTCCATCTGATAACACGCTTAGAAATAGGTTGTATAGAAGAAAACTCAAAAAGTGGTGATTCCCCATATCTTCATTACCATAAGACGAGATCCAGGACGAAATGGCTGCGTCCTAAGCTCTCGTAAATCTGATCTACCCGAAGAAACGAAACCAGCTTAATCCAGTTTTCCTTATGGCTTCAATGCAATCCATGAAACAACAGGAGTATGCCAATACCCTAACGATACCAGGGCCTAGAAAATTGGACTTTCAGTAATCTTTCTCTGCAACTTTATCTACAATTTAGAATGCTTCAAAATAGATAACCATTTTTGTTTCATAAGCATTCGGGTCGTAAATTTGGCCGATTTCAATTTAAACAATTTTCACTTTCATGAGTTGGTTAACGGAAGCTCTTACCAGTACTTTAGGTCGCAAATTAATTATGGCCGGAACAGGTCTTTTTTTAATTCTGTTTTTGACTGGGCATCTATTAGGCAACTTACAATTGGTGAGCACAGACGGGGGGCAAGCCTTTAATGAATATGCCAGATTCATGACTACTACACCCGTGGTTAAAGTACTTTCTTATATTACCTATATTTCCATTATTATTCATGTCATCTATTCCATCGTTCTTACTCGCTACAATCGAAAAGCAAGGCCTGTTAGTTACGCAGTTAGTCAAGGATCAGCGAGTAGTTTATGGAGCTCCCGAAATATGGGAATATTAGGTACGCTGGTATTGATCTTTCTTGTGGTGCATTTAAAATCTTTCTGGTATGAGATGAAGTTTGGCCATATTCCGGAAGTAACTTATGAAGGTGTTGGTGAATTTAAAGATCTTTATACTGTGGTGGATGTGGCCTTCTCACAATGGTGGTACGTAGCACTCTATGTATTTTCAATGGCCGCTCTAGCCTTTCATCTATCCCACGGATTCCAAAGTGCTTTCCAAACTTTGGGACTAAGCCATAAGAAGTATACACCATTGATAAAAAAGATCGGTATGGGGTATGCGATCATTGTCCCTCTTTTGTTTGCTCTAATACCAGTTTACATGTTTATTAAAAGTTTAGCTTAGTTGTTCTATGAATCTCGATGCCAAGATCCCAGCAGGCCCATTAGACGAGAAGTGGTCAAATCACATATTTGATATTAATCTCGTCAATCCTGCCAACAAGCGGAAATTTGATATCATAGTCGTTGGCACTGGTCTGGCCGGCGCCTCCGCCGCTGCCTCATTGGCCGAATTGGGATACAATGTCAAGGCATTCTGCTTTCAAGACAGCCCAAGGCGGGCGCACAGCATTGCCGCTCAAGGAGGAATAAACGCTGCCAAGAATTATCAAAATGACGGCGACAGCGTATTTCGTCTTTTCTATGACACCATTAAAGGCGGAGACTACAGGTCCCGAGAAGCCAATGTGCATCGTTTGGCAGAAGTAAGTGTAAATATTATCGATCAGTGCGTGGCCCAAGGTGTGCCTTTTGCTCGCGAGTATGGTGGGCTTCTTTCGAACCGTTCGTTTGGCGGGGCTCAAGTATCTCGTACCTTCTATGCCAGAGGCCAAACGGGACAACAATTACTTTTAGGTGCTTACAGTGCGCTGAGCCGCCAAGTAGCTAATGGTAAAGTAACTATGTACCCGCGAACAGAGATGCTGGATTTGGTAGTAGTTGATGGAAGTGCAAGAGGGATCGTGACCAGGAACCTGATCACCGGTAAGATAGAATCACATAGTGGACACGCAGTTGTGC
>JBPCUG010000227.1:0-3176 GCA_051011275.1 Cyclobacteriaceae bacterium
GCACCATCACCGGGAGAGAATGCATCCACCACAACTGCTGACAGCTTGCAATTAGCCAGCCTACCGGGTGTGGCTCCCAAAAACGTCATCTTCATCTTAAGCGACGATCACAGGTATGACTTTATGGGCTTCACGGGCAAAGTACCCTGGCTGGAGACCCCGAGTATGGATCGTATGGCAGCAGAGGGAGCACATTTTCCCAATGCTTTTGTGACTACCTCGCTATGTTCCCCCAGTCGGGCCTCAATTCTTACCGGTCTATTTTCACACACTCATACTATAGTCGACAACTCTGCACCCGATCCGGGCAACCTGATCTTTTTTCCCCAGTACCTGCAAAAGGCCGGCTATCAAACAGGGTTTTTTGGCAAGTGGCATATGGGACGTGCCAGTTCCGATCCCAGGCCTGGCTTCGATCATTGGGAAAGCTTTAAGGGGCAAGGAGTTTATTACAACCCCACATTAAATATTAACGGCGAAGAGACCAAATATGAGGATTCCACCTATATCTCAGATCTACTCACCGAACATGCTTTGGGATGGCTGGACAACAGAGATCAAGACAAGCCTTTCTTTATGTACCTATCGCACAAAGGTGTGCACGCGCTTTTTCGTCCGGCTCAGCGACACCAAGGCAAGTACAAAGGCGAAAAGTTAGTTTACCCCCCTTCCTATTATCAAACCAAAGATAATGCTTATAAAGATCGGGGTTGGCCGGACTGGGTAAAAGAACAACGGAACAGTTGGCATGGGGTGGATGACATGTATCACGGCGAGCATGACTTCAACAGTTTCTTCAAAAAGTATTGCGAGACACTGCTAGCAGTCGATGAGAGCATAGGCTCCGTCTTGGATTATTTGAAAGCCCATCAGCTGGATGAAAATACCATGGTGATATATATGGGCGACAATGGATTTTCATTTGGTGAACACGGCCTGATAGACAAGCGGCAGTTTTATGAAGAGTCGGTAAAGGTACCTTTCCTAGTTAGATATCCCGAAAAGATAAAGCCAGCAACTACCATCACCAAGATGGTGCAGAATATTGATATCGCTCCCACAGTTTTGGATATGGCCGGTTTAGAGCAACCGGAGTATTTACATGGCGCCTCTTTCCTGCCGTTACTAGATGGCACAGATACCAACTGGCGAGATCGCATATTTTACGAATACTATTGGGAATACTACTTTCCACAAACCCCAACCGTGCATGGGGTACGAACTGACAAATACAAATACCTGCAATATCATGGGATCTGGGATACCAATGAACTGTACGACCTGGAAAACGATCCCTACGAAATGAATAACCTGATTAAAAGTCCTGAGCATCAGGAAATGATCGCGGAGTTAAGAACAGAGGTTTACGATTGGTTGGAGTCAACCGGAGGGATGCAGATACCATTGAAGCGTATCAATAGCAAAAAAGGCGACAATCGAAATAAGGGATACTACTAATTGAATTGGTTTCGGTTATTCGGAAATCCTCTCCACGATAGTGTACCAACTTTTCGCGGGCACCTCACTTAGTTTAAAGTTCAACTCTCGGAGAGCTTCGAATTGGGCTTCCGTTCCCTTAACTAATATCGTCTGTGTATATGTAGCTAATATCTTACAGCCAAGTTTCTCCACCTGACTTATTTCAGAAGGTGATTGACATGTAACCAAGATGCTTTTACCTAACATAACGCGAGAATATATGAAATGTTAGCCTATTGTTAATGATAAATGCCAATTATATTTATCCCCAATGCTGTGAACAACATTGTGTATAAATAGTGGAAAAGTTAACCTTTGAATATTTGGTGTATGTAGCTCACACTCTTACCTTTGGTATACCAAGTGAGAGATAAAAAAGCAGGCTTTAACTAGTCAGGTTTTACTAGCATCAAATTTGGAAATGGCCGGTTGCCTTGGTGGCCGGCTAGGGAAAAAGGAGCAATAGTAAGATCAGCGCCTAACGTTGGGAGTTCCTCGGATCACCCGACCAAAGCAAAGCTAAATAACAGTAACTTGGTGTCGTATGCGGCTTACGGGCCAATTAGGATTTAGCGGATGAACGTTTCTCAAGAGGCGATTGTCCGCTTTTTGTTTTTTATGGGTTTAGTGGTCGGTGATGCACCTCAAGACCCCGTCTGCTTTTAGACCACTAACTTTCAAAAAGAACAAATGATGTAACAAAGCACAACATACTGCGTTACTTCATACACCCAACAGTAAAAAGTATTGTGTTTTTCAGTGAAATATGCATTTGTTTATTAGATTGGGTATCAACCGATTAACTAGCACATCATTAATAGGTACTTATGGAAACGAAAAAAGGCATATTTAACCTACTGGGGTCATTCTGGCTCAAGTACGAGCTGGACATTATTCAGATCATTTTGGCTTTGATCCTGATAACGTACTTTTTTTTAAACCGGATGATTTGATGCTCTCTGTGGAAATGGACTTTCGTCCATGTAATGTTTCATGCCATTTTAAAACTAATAGCTGAGAATTATCGCTTTTCCAGCCAAGCTTATCTAAGTATAAATACTTAAATATTAAGTACTTATACTTAAATACAGTTCTTTCGCACTCCCTTTTAGATTTAGGGAACTCGAAAATGCTGGGAGTCCAGCGAAGGTAATGTTTGAGGTAAATCTATAAGAAATTGGTTTTGGCAAATGGCTAGCTTGTTGTACAATCGTCAAACCATCTCTTTTAAACATGACCAAAACTAAGAATTTTATGGCCTCCCTAATCTCTATATGGCTAAAGTATGAATTGACCATCATTCAGATCTTCCTGGCGGCCATACTTACCTTTTATCTATATTTAAACGCTTGATTCTAAGCAATTATTTAAAACATCCTTACATACTACTGTTGTCCCGAGTCGGAGTTTATTAACTCAACTTGATATAATTTAACAAACTCCTGCAACCTTTTCAATCGGTATTGCATCACCCATCTGGGATGCGGTAAAGGTTTGATCTCCTCAAACAGGTGATACTTTTGGTTAAGATATTGTAAGTACTTGTAATTCTTTCCTTGCCCCAGGCTAAAAGCAGTTGGGGCTATGGAACCAAAAGCGATCTGGGATTGGAGGCTTTTTACCATGAAAGGTTCCCAAGAATCTTGCAGAGCCGCCAGATCATAGTAATTTAGATTTTTTCCTGATTTGGTGAACCC
>JBPCUG010000228.1:0-3591 GCA_051011275.1 Cyclobacteriaceae bacterium
AGTGCATGGAGTGCTGTCCAATTTCAAGCAGCGTAAAGAGCGGGTCATGGAACTACTGGAAACTGTGAATCTTCGAAGAGACTACTTTAATAGGTATCCTCATGAATTTTCAGGGGGGCAGCGACAACGGATTAGCATTGCACGATCGTTGGCTTTGAATCCGAAGTTTATTATTTGTGATGAATCAGTTTCCGCTTTAGATGTCTCTGTGCAAGCACAGGTGTTGAATCTATTGAATGACTTGAAAGTCAAATTTAACATTACCTACATTTTTATTTCCCATGATCTGTCTGTAATTAAATTTATGGCCGATCGCATTTTAGTAATGAGAGCCGGGAAGATCGAAGAAGAAGGATATCCGGAGACCATCTATGAACAACCTTCTACAGAATATACTAGACAATTAATTGCTGCTATTCCAAAAGGCAGCTTAGAAGATATTAGAAAAGCACAGCTTAAAAGAAGGCTGTTACATGCCTAAGATTATGGCAAAAAAAAGGAACAAAAAACGAAAACCAAAAATTAAGACCGGCCCACTTAAAGGGGCTATTCTTCAATTATTAAAAGACCATCGCCAACAGGCTTTCTCGGTAAAAAGAGTAATAAAGAAACTTGGTATCAGAGATCGTACATCAAAACTGGTGGCCAAAGAAGTATTGATCGAATTGGCCCGCAAAGGCAAAGTATTGCGATTGAGCAATGGCAGTTTTGCTTTTGCAGGAGCTTCTCCCTCCGCACAATCTTATGAAGGTACAGTCGACTATGTAAGCTCGCGATTTGCCTATATCATATGTGAAGACCTGGAAGATGATATCTGGGTAAGGACCGAGGATATGCACAATGCATTACATGGCGATAAAGTAAAAGTCGTTTTGCGCCAAGCTGCAAGACATGGACGAAGACCAGAAGGAGAAGTACTGGAGGTCCTGGAAAGGAGCCGAACCGATTTTGTCGGTAAAATGGAAATTTCCGGACGCCACGCTTTTGTTATTGCAGACAACAAAAGAATGCACCTTGACATCTTTGTCTTGCCGGGGCAGCTAGGCAAAGCTAAGCATGGTGATAAAGTGATAGTAAGTATTGTTGAATGGCCGGAACGAGGCAAGAAACCAGCAGGGAAGATAATAGATGTATTGGGTAAGGCCGGTGAGAACGATGCTGAGATTCACTCAATAATGGCTGAGTTTGAATTGCCATTTAAATTTTCTGCCAGCGTATCAAATGCAGCAAAAAAGATCGAAGCTGAGATCACAGATGTCGAGGTCAAAAAAAGGAAAGACCTGAGAAAGATCACCACCTTTACCATTGACCCGGTAGATGCTAAAGATTTCGATGACGCCTTGTCATTGCGATTGTTGGAGAATGGAAATTATGAAGTAGGCATCCACATTGCAGATGTTACCCATTATGTAAAACCCGATACCCTATTAGACAAAGAAGCATTCCACCGGGCAACGTCGGTTTACCTGGTAGACCGTACAATTCCTATGCTGCCGGAGCGTCTTTCTAATGACCTCTGTTCATTGCGACCAAGGGAGGATAAGCTCACCTTTTCCGCCATTTTCGAAATGGATGCTAATGCCCATGTTAAGAACGAATGGTTTGGTAGAACGATCATTCATTCCGATCGCCGTTTTTCTTACGAAGAGGCTCAAGAAAGAATCGAAAGTGTACAAGGTGACTTTAGCAAAGAACTTACTTTGTTAAATGAGTTAGCGCTTAAGCTGCGGGTAAATAGGTTTATGCGTGGGGCTATCAACTTCGAAACAACGGAAGTCCGGTTTAAACTTGATGAGAATGGCAAACCACTGGGTGTGGTTCCCAAGGTTCGGAAAGATGCTCACAAATTAGTTGAGGAATTCATGCTTTTGGCTAATCGCAAAGTGGCCACTTTCATTTATGAAATGAAGAAAGGCAAAGACACAAATACTTTTGTTTATCGGTCACACGATTACCCTAATCCGGATAAACTTACCGCCTTCTCCGTTTTCGCTAAGAAATTTGGGCACAAGCTGAATATTGAGGAGCAGGCGATCGCCAAATCTATCAATAATTTAATAGAAGATATTGAGGGAAAACCAGAACAGGATGTACTTCAAAACCTGGCCATTCGAACCATGGCTAAAGCCCTGTACACCACTGAACCAAAAGGCCACTTCGGTTTGGCCTTTAGACATTATTCTCACTTCACTTCACCAATACGCCGCTATCCTGACGTGATGGTGCACCGGCTGCTTCAGCATTACTTGTCGGAAGGCAAATCAGTGGACAAAGAGGAATACGAAACCAAATGCGAGCATAGCTCGGAGAGAGAGAAAAGAGCCGCTGAAGCGGAAAGAGCTTCTATCAAGTACAAACAAGTGGAGTATATTGAAAGTGTGAAAGATCAGATTTTCGAGGGCATTGTTTCCGGAGTGACCGAGTGGGGTATTTTTGTGGAATTGATCGAAACCAAATGCGAAGGGATGGTGCGCATGGCTGATTTGGATGATGACTACTACGAATTTGACGAGGAGAATTTTAGGGTGGTTGGCAAACACAACAAGAAAATGATCACCTTAGGAGATCCGGTAAAGGTGGCAGTTAAACAGACTGATATCGACCGCAGGACTATTGATTTGCTTTTTGTATGATTAAAGAATTTGAAACATATACCAATTTGATCAATCGTGCTATTGAGGACTTGCCCTTGGATCAAAATCCCGAGGAACTTTATCAACCCATTCGGTATATTTTATCTTTAGGAGGTAAGAGACTACGTCCCCTCCTTGCTTTATTAGCATACGGATTGTTCAAGGAAGACATCTCCTCGATCATCAAACCTGCCTTGGCTGTAGAGTTGTTTCATAATTTCACCTTGATGCATGATGACATTATGGATCAGGCACCTTTGCGGAGAGGCCAACCCACTGTCCATGAAAAATGGAACAGCAACATTGCCCTTCTTTCCGGGGATATTATGATGGTGCAGGCTTACCAACTGCTGGCCTCAGCGCCAAATGGGCAGCTGAAATCATGCTTGGATGCATTTAGCCAATGTGCTGCTGAAGTGTGCGAAGGTCAACAGATAGACATGAACTTTGAACAAGCCTCCGATGTAACGGTAGAGGGTTACCTCGATATGATCAGGAAAAAAACTGCTGCACTCATTGGCTTCAGCTTGGAGCTTGGGGCCCTATTGGCTGGTGCAAATGATCGTAGCAGAGAAGGGCTTCGGGATTTCGGACTGAATATTGGCTTAGGATTCCAGCTAAAAGACGATTTGCTAGATGTATACGGAGAGCAAGCGAAGTTTGGCAAGCAGGTAGGTGGAGATATAATAGCAAATAAAAAGACCTATCTACTTATCAAGTCTTTGAGTCAGGCTACACCTGAGCAGAAGGGGCGATTAGATAGCTGGCTTCAGGCGGAGTCATTTAATGCGGAAGAAAAAGTAAAAGAGATCACTGCTATTTACGATCAACTGAATATTAAAGAGACCACTGAAAAACTGATAAGTCAACATTTTGATAATGGTTACAAGGCCCTTGAGCAGTTATCAGTTCCCGAGGGAAACAAAAAACCTTTGAAACTTTTTGCCGACTATTTAAT
>JBPCUG010000229.1:0-4755 GCA_051011275.1 Cyclobacteriaceae bacterium
CAATATTATTGTAGCCTGTGCATCGGCACAGGTTTCCTGAAATGCCCCAACGGATCTCGTCTTCAGTTGGGTTGGGATTCTTTTCTAGTAGCTCCACTGACCGCATGATCATACCTGGAGTACAAAAGCCACATTGAAGTCCATGTTTTTCATGGAAACCTTCCTGCAAAGGATGCAGATTTCCATCTTTGGCCAAACCTTCGATGGTCACCAATTCTTTGCCATTAGCTTGCACAGCCAAAACCGTACATGACTTTATTGATTTTCCATTCATTAATATGGTACAAGCGCCGCAATTAGAAGTATCACAACCTATGTGAGTACCTGTTTCATTCAGTATCTCTCTAATCAGGTGCACTAGCAATAGTCTAGGTTCCACTTCTACTGTATGCTGTGCCCCATTAAGGGTCACTGTTATTTCTTTTTTCATAATTGCTTGATATTAATTACTATAAATTGGCTTGAGCTCTTTCGAGTGCTTTTTTGATCATGCGCTTGGTCAAGACACCTATCATAGCGCGTTTGTATTCTTCATCACCCCTTAGATCATCAGATGGGCTACAATCCTCCGAGGCAAACTGAGCTGCTTGGGCAATTAGCTCATCTGAAATGGTTTGACCTCTTAAAGCCTCTTCCGAACGGGTGGCTCGTAAGGGTACAGGGTTTACATTTGTCAAACCGATGCCTATTTCTTGGCAAGTATTATTGCTATCCAAAGTCAATTGGACTGCTACTCCTGCGGTAGCATAATCACCTACCTTACGCTCGAGTTTGTGATAAGCGCTACCAGTTCCGGATCCTGGTATGGGTATGCTTATTTCGGTAAGGATCTCATCCACTTGTACTGCGGTACTGTAAAAGCCAAAGAAAAATTCATCAATTGGTACCGTGCGTTTTCCAGCGGAACCTGTGATCTCAATGGAAGCTCTCAAGGCTAGCATTACCGCTGGATGATCATTAGCTGCATCTCCGTGGGCCAAGTTGCCTCCGATAGTTCCCATGTTACGAACTTGAGGATCGGCAATCAATTTGTTGGCATCGGTGAATATGGGGAACTTCCCTGTAACCACTTCGGAATCTTCCAACTCAGATTCCCGGGTCATCGCTCCCAGTTTTAAATGGCCACCATCTTCGTTTATATAGGACAGACCTTCAACAGTGCTAAGGTCAATAAGGTGCTCAGGGGAGGCAAAACGCAATTTCATCATGGGAAGCAAACTATGGCCGCCGGCCAGGATCTTAGCTTCATCCCCATGTTGCTGCAACAGGGCAATGGCTTCATCTACCGTGTTGGGAGCATGATAATCAAAACTTGCTGGGATCATTTGAGAGTAGTGGTTTAGTGTTAATTGTTACAACATATACAATATATGAATTGTTACGAGAAAATGAAATTATATAAAGTGTTGCTTGAAGAAATGTAACTTAGGTTGCTAAACTACAAGTGCAACTGATAGTTTGGAAGGATATTAATTAATGTAATCCTCTAAGTGAATGAGTGAATATTAATCCAAAAAAAGACCTACGAGATTTTTAAAACCTAGTAGATCAGGAGAGGTGCACAGACTTACGAAGTTTTTGATACTTCTGAAGTCTAAACACCTTTTCACTTAAACAAAATCGACAGAATAGACCATAGGCAATGTATAGCCCAAAAGATCCCAGGATGTTCCGCGGTCTTGAGAATGAAATAGGTTACCTGTGGTGGTACCAAATACTACTTCATCAGCATTGACATCCAGGGCATGTCGGTAGACCAGATCAAAGCAATTCTCCTGTGGCAGTCCTTTCCTGAAATCCTGCCAGGTCTTTCCACCATCGTCGGTCCGGCACACGGTAAGAGCACCATCAATAGCTACCCGGATCTCGTCGCTTACAGCCGGAACCACCCAAGCCTGTTCAGAGTCTTCATGGTCTACAGCCATGGCAAAGCCAAACTTAGCCGGTCCTTTTTTATCAGTGACCTCCTGCCAACTTTTAGCTCCATCAGTGGATTTAAAGATACCACAGTGATTCTGTTGCCATAGAGCATCAGGCTGCTTATGGCAGGCTACTAGCATATGGGGGTCATGCCCGACTTCAGCTTGTGGATCAGGCAAGTAATCTGCTCTTAATCCTTGATTTCTGACCAACCAAGTCTTACCCGCATTGGTACTCTCAAATACGCCGGCACAACTAATTCCTATATATAGATGATCACTATCTCGAGGGTCAACCACAATAGAATGGATCCCGGCATAGTCTCGGCCACCGCCAAACCAATGCTCAGGCCTGGAGGGGTGATCCCACAGACTCTCTACCAATTCCCATGAGTCACCGTGATCTTTGCTTTGAAAAAGTCCTCCTGGCTCAGTACCCAGATAAAGCTCACCTGGCTTGTCATCACCCGCTTGAGTAAAAGCCCATATATAGCGTACCATCGCGGGCACTCCTTCTTTCATTTCAGTTCCTTCCGGATACTTAGGCGCTTCTACTTCAACCCAAGTATGGCCTTCATCCTTGGAACGATGTAATTTTCTGCCCCAATGACCATGGTCAAGGCAAGCCCACCAAGTTTTATCACGTTGGTCTACATAAGCTAGAGAGACCGGTATACCAGTAAAATGTGTTTTTTCAAATTTCCAACCCTTTGGTTGCTTGCGTAGTACTATAAGGCCTTTTCTAGTACCTAATAATAAGGTGGTTTTCATGATGAGCTGGTTCTTAGTTCTCAGTTCCTAGTTATTCGTCCCGGGAATTAGCACATTGACACATTATCGCACTAGCACATTAACCCCTATCCTCCGGAGAGCGCTTGCATAATATAGATCTCATCCTGGTCATTCACCTGATCCGAAAGCTTGATCTTATCATGGATCAATTGATTACCTATAAATATATTGACATGCTGACGGAGCTTGCCTTGTTCGTCAACCACATAGTCCTTTAACCCAGGAAAGTGATGATCTAAGGCAGCCACGATCTCCGCCACAGTATTGGCATTGATCTCTAGCGTATCCAAGTTTGGATAAAAACGTTTAAGTGCTTGCGTAAATTTGACTTGGGGCATCCCAGCTTAACAATAACTGGGGTTAATTTAAAGAATTCCCAAACAAAAAGGCAAGGAGTAGCTACCCCAATTAGGGGGTTTTCAGGAGAACTGAAATTAAAGAGAGCTGAATCCTATTCTTCAGCGTCCAGATCTAAGTCCAGATCATGTTCAGGAAGAAACTCATCATCAAACTCAACCAGCTCAATGGCTTCAGCCACCGTCATGCGGATCATATAAATGATATCATCAAATTGAAAAGGTAAAGCAGATACTACCGCGCCGGTGGAATTGTTGAATCTAATTAGATGATCTGCGTATCCTTCCGGATACTGAGTTTTTATTTTAGCTACCATAGCTGGAGGCAGCTGGTCATAATTCTTTATAATACGTTTCATAGCCATCATTCATAATTGTAAAACACTTCCGAAAGAAAGGGCATAATTTGTTTTTTTTCTTTTTCCATTTTTTAATTTTCTTACGTGTGACAAGTAACCCATCAAATTTTATTATTATCTGAATCCACTTAAATTTTCAAGTTATTTAGCAATCAAGGCAGCATCGGTTATTTCAATGTTAATTGTGTGATATGTTTAAATCATGTCTGGTAGGGTGCTTAAATTCCGGTTAGTACGGCAATAGATTACATGTATCTCTAAAAATTTGGCGGCAACTTCGGTCCTGATCTATCAAGGAGTATTTAATATTAATAGATTGATATATGAACATATTTACATATATTTGCGTTTACTTAGTTGAACGTCATTGTGAAGCATTATCACTGATTGAATATTATGAATTGGAAGTCATATATCCCCTTTTTTGAATGGTGGCCCAATTATGGTCAAAACCATTTGAAAGGCGACCTTACCGCTGGACTTACGGTTGGCATTATGCTGATCCCGCAGGGAATGGCTTATTCCTTGTTGGCTGGCTTACCCCCTATTTATGGCCTTTATGCCTCTACCGTACCCCTAATCTTATATGCTATTTTTGGTACTTCTCGCCAACTGGCAGTAGGACCTGTAGCTATGGTAGCCTTACTTATCGCCACTGGTGTGGGCAATCTTGTTGAGACAGGCAGTGAAAATTATATAGCGCTAGCGATCCTCCTGGCATTAATGGTGGGCGCAATACAATTGTTACTTGGAATTTTTAGATTGGGATTCCTGGTGAATTTTCTTTCCCATCCAGTGATCAGTGGATTTACTTCTGCCGCTGCGTTAATTATTGGTTTAAGCCAACTTAAACATTTGCTTGGTATTGAGATTGATAGAAGTAATTTCATTCACGAAATTCTAATTAATGCTTACCAACATCTAAGTGAGATTCACATCGTGACGCTACTTATTGGATTGGCTGGTATTGCCATAATTATTCTACTTAAAAAATGGAAGCCTTCTTTTCCTGGCCCATTGGTGGCCGTAGTACTGGGTATCCTAATTGTTTACGGATTCAATTTAGCTCCCGGAGGTGTGAAGATATTGCAGGAGGTTCCCGAAGGCTTACCGGCTTTTGCCCTACCTAATTTAAGTCTGACTGATATGCAAGCGCTATTGCCCACTGCACTCACTATTGCGTTAGTCGGTTTTATGGAATCAATTGCCGTGGCTAAAGCTATTCAAGCCAGACATAAAAATTATAAAGTTAGATCGAACCAGGAATTGATCGGTTTAGGACTGGCAAACTTGGGAGGAGCGCTCTTTCAGTCCTTTCCTACTACCGGC
>JBPCUG010000230.1:0-4680 GCA_051011275.1 Cyclobacteriaceae bacterium
TTGTAGCACAATGTTTGAACTTTAGCAAACGCCCAAAATAATGACCAAGCTTAGTGTTAATATCAATAAGTTGGCCACCCTTAGAAATGCCAGAGGAGGCAATAAGCCTGACTTGATTAAAGCGGCGAGTGACTGCGAAAATTTTGGGGCTCAGGGAATCACTGTGCACCCACGTCCTGATGAAAGGCACATTAGATATAATGATGTGATTGCATTAGAGAAAGTGGTAAAAACTGAATTTAATATAGAGGGATTTCCCGATCAACGATATATTGATCTGGTCCAAAAAGTGCAACCCACACAAGCGACATTGGTGCCGGATGGGCCTGATGTGCTCACCTCAAACGCAGGTTGGGATATAATCAAAAATAAATCGTTTTTATCAGAGATACTTACGGAGTTTAAGAGACATGGAATTAGAACATCCCTCTTTATCGACCCAGTGAAAGAGCAGATTGAAGCTGCTGCCACAGCTGGGACAGATAGGATTGAACTATATACAGAAGCGTACGCCATTGGATATTCCTCAAATAAAGAAGAAGCTGTAAAACCTTATAAAGAAGCCAGCCGATGGGCAAACCAAGTAGGATTAAAGGTAAATGCCGGCCACGATTTGCATCTTAACAATCTCAAATATTTTAAGGAGCAATTACCTTATCTTGATGAAGTATCCATAGGGCACGCTTTGATCTGCGATGCCATCT
Source organism: Cyclobacteriaceae bacterium (assembly GCA_051011275.1). Lineage (GTDB taxonomy): Bacteria > Bacteroidota > Bacteroidia > Cytophagales > Cyclobacteriaceae > JBPCUG01. Next base: position 705 of record JBPCUG010000230.1, read on the forward strand.
ATTTTGGCCTGGAAAATACAGTTCAAATGTATCGACGACAGCTAGAGGTTTGACCGATCGATTATTTTACCGGAACATTGGACTAGGACCACCTTTAGTGATCTTGCACGGCCTTTTTGGTGCTTCAGACAATTGGATGGGTATTGCCAAACAGCTTGGTGATCAGTTTTCCGTTTATCTTCCTGATCAGCGCAATCACGGACAATCTTTCCATCATCCAATTTTTAACTATGAAGCGATGGCTGAAGACCTTCATGCATTTGTTGATATGCATGAATTAAAAGAACCGATCGTAGTCGGGCACTCTATGGGCGGCAAGGTAGCCATGTTTTACGCGCAAAAATACTCGAATAATCTTTCAAAATTGGTGGTAGTAGATATTGCTCCTAAAGCCTATCCGGTCCATCATCAAGCTATCTTGGAAGGCATGAACCGAATTGACCTCAACTTGGTAAAAACAAGGCAAGACGCCGACAACCAATTGGCAACTTTTGTACCCGATATAGGGGTCCGGCAGTTCTTGCTTAAGAATTTAAGCCGAAGCCCTGTTGAAGGCTTTAAATGGAAGTTGAACCTGCCAGTCATCGGTGAGCAAATTGCCCAAGTGGGGCGGCCTTTATCACCAGATGAAGTAATTGATAAGCCAACATTGTTTTTACGTGGTGAAGTTTCAGGGTATATTGAAGATTCCGATTTGGCATTAATTGAGCGACAATTTCCCAAAGCTCAGTTGGCTAGCATCCCAGGTGCCGGACACTGGGTACATGCTCAAAAGCCACAACTCTTTTTAGAGGCTTTGCAAACGTTTATAACCACATCATAGGCTGTGACTGACAAAGGCCGAATTTATCTTATACCAACCATTATTTCACCCGATACTGAAAGTGTGGTTTTGCCTCCACAAATATTCCAGGTAATTAAAAGCCTGGACTACTTTTTGGTAGAGAATGTTCGGACTGCTCGACGTTTTATAAGCAGCTTAAAACTGGGGCTGGAAATAGGAAACCTGCAATTTGAGCTATTAAATAAACATACTTCTCCAAAGGACATTTCGACACTTATTGAACCAGTTAAAGCCGGCCGAAGCATTGGTGTTCTCTCAGAATCAGGATGCCCCGGGGTTGCGGATCCCGGAGCCATGGTAGTTGAAATGGCTCATAGACAAAGCATTACAGTTGTGCCGTTAGTTGGGCCTTCTTCCTTGCTACTGGCTTTAATGGCCTCCGGATTCAATGGTCAGTCATTCACTTTTCACGGATATCTACCAATCGACAAAAATGATAGGGTTAAAAAGATAAAAGCCTTGGAAGTTGCTGCACGAAACGGCACTCAAATATTTATTGAAACGCCATACAGGAACCAACAAATGTTTGAATCTATTGTTCAATCCTGCCGAGGGGATACGTTGCTTTGTGTGGCGAAAAACCTAACTGCACAGGATAGCTGGGTGAAAACACGCTCGATTAATCAATGGAAGAAGAACCAACCAGCAATCAATAAAATACCTGTAGTATTTTTACTTGGCAGGAACTAAAGTTTTAGGTAGCCTCCTGACAACTTTGTTGATACAAATAAATTGCACTAAATTTGTCTTTTCAACTTTAAAAATACTATCAAACAATGCCTTACCTATTTACTTCCGAATCAGTTTCAGAAGGTCATCCGGATAAAATCGCGGATCAAATTTCAGATGCAATCCTGGATGCGATGCTCAGTCAGGATCCTGACTCAAGAGTAGCTTGCGAAACCTTTGTCACCACTGGATTGGTAGTGGTAGGTGGAGAGGTCACCACAAAAGCGTATGTCGAGATTCCTGATATTGTCAGGAATACCATTGGAAAAATAGGCTACAATCACGATGACTATAAATTCGATGCCGAATCATGCGGTGTAATGGTAACGCTGCACAGCCAGTCTCCGGATATTGCTCAGGGTGTGGATGAGGCCGAAGACAAAGAACAGGGTGCAGGAGATCAGGGTATGATGTTTGGTTACGCCTCTCGTGAAACTCCGGAATACATGCCTATGGCTTTAGCATATTCTCACCATTTGGTTGCCCATTTGGCAAAGATTAGAAAAGAGCAACCTGCCCTGATGCCGTACCTAAGACCAGATGCCAAAGCTCAAGTAACCGTAGAATATGACGATCAAAATCAGGTCGAGAGAGTGCATACCGTTGTAATCTCTACACAGCATGATGAATTCATCAAACCCCAAGGCAGTAGCGAAGAAGAGAAGAAAGCGGCGGAAAAGGCCATGTTGGAAAAAATAAAAGCCGACATGTTGGAGCAGGTCATACCGGCAGTAATCCCTCAGAAATATTTAAAGGATACTATCTACCACGTTAACCCTACTGGAAAATTTGTGATCGGTGGGCCACATGGCGACGCCGGGCTAACAGGACGAAAGATCATTGTTGATACCTACGGAGGAAAGGGAGCTCATGGAGGAGGTGCGTTTTCTGGCAAAGATGCATCAAAGGTCGATCGCAGTGCCGCCTATGCCAGCAGACACATTGCCAAGAATCTGGTAGCAGCTGGAATAGCTGATGAAATTTTGGTGCAAGTGGCCTACGCAATTGGGGTAGCAAAACCAGTTTCATTAAATGTGAATACCTATGGCACCGCCAAAGTCGACTTAAGCGATGAGGAAATATCGGTTAAAGTAAATGATATCTTTGACATGCGGCCAAAAGCAATCATTGAAAGATTAGGGCTCAAAAACCCTATATTCTCCGAGACTTCGGCATACGGGCATATGGGAAGGGAACCATATGAAAAGAAAGTACCTGTAGAATATATTGAGATCAAGGAGAATGGTCAAGGTCAGGAAGTTATCAGAAAGAAGCAGGATTTAAACATGCCATTTTTTACTTGGGAAAGACTTGACTATGTTGACCAGGTAAAAGAAAGCTTCAATATATAAAAAGAGATAAAGCCTTCGAGGATTTCCAGCTCTTGTTTTTAGTGCGAGTACCGTTTCTGCTTAAATTTTTTTAATTGCCTCCTTAGCGCATCAATAGCCAAGTCGGCAGCGGCTTCAAAGCTATCGGAATGTTCTTTGGCAAATAGCTGTTGTCCAGGGATATTCAATTTGATCTCAACAAGCTTATTCCCATAGCTATCGTTTTTCCCTGCGACGTTCCGTTCCAGTTTCATTATTACCTCACCATCAACAATGCGATCATAGATTACTTCTAATTTGTCAATCTTTTTTTGAATAAAATCAATCAACTTTTGATCGGCGTCAAAACGAATGGAATGCATTTGTACCTTCATAGCAGCTTGGTTTATTGGTTAACAATTATGCCTTTGGATGCGCTTGATCAAAGGCCTTTTTCAATTTTTCTAAGGTATTGTGAGTATATACCTGAGTAGCAGCCAGGCTCGTATGCCCTAGTAAGTCCTTTACAGCATTGAGCTCCGCTCCTTTATCCAACAAATGTGTTGCAAACGTATGCCTCAAAACATGAGGACTCTTTTGGTCCAAGGTTATAAAAGAATCAAGACTCTCCTTAACAACCCGATAGATCATCATTGGATAGCATGGCCCTCCTTTATTTGTAACGAGCAATCGGTCGCTGGTGTTATGATCGAATTCTACTCTCTTAAATGAAAGATATGATTGTATGACCTCACCCAACTTCCTCGAAAATGGAATGACTCTTTCCTTATTCCGTTTGCCTAAAACTTTAAGTGTGTTATCATAGATTTGTATATCGGCCTCCTTTAGCTGGATCAATTCAGATAACCGGATACCGGTTCCATAAAGCAATTCCATCATCAGTTGGTCCCGATGCCCGGGAAAATCCCTGCTATAGCTCAATTGATCCAGGATCTTTATTATTTCCCCTTCCTTTATAAATACAGGAAGTTTCTTAGCTGTTTTCAGCACCCTGATCTTTACCATCGGATCAGTATCAATTTGCTCTCGTCGCAAGAGAAATTTAAAATAAGATCGAAGCGTGGCTATCTTT
>JBPCUG010000231.1:0-3645 GCA_051011275.1 Cyclobacteriaceae bacterium
AAAGGTAACAAATTTAGCTATTTTCCACCAGCTAATCTACCTAAAAATATCCTTTAACTCTGGCCCAGACCAAACCGCCAATTGCAATCAACAGACCGTACAAAACGTCAGGACCAAAGTACAGATAGCCTACGACAGAAATGGACAAAACTAAGACCAATACGAGTTGAAATAGGCTCGTTTTATTACCTCGACGAGATTTGCGTACAAATGAGTTTGAAATAGTGGTCCGATAGTTGTTGGTTTGAGATTGGGATAATTGGGCCTTTACTTCTTGAGTTCTGCGCTCTATATCCTCTTTTACCGGGTCATAGTATCGCGGTTCGAACTTAAATCGCTGGTACCGAGGCATACGAAATAAAGAAGGAAATTTCATATTAATTATTAAATTTGTATAACCTCATAATCCTGTTTTCGGAGTTTAATCACAATTTGTTAACTAATTGATGCTAAAAAAAGTTTTTTACTCAATTATTTTCCTGCTTCTAGGGGGCGAATTTGCATTTTCCCAAGATAAACATGTGGCTAGCGCAGAAGAAACAGCGTGGGTGGATAGCGTCTTTAAAAGTCTAAGTGAGGACCAAAAGATCGGGCAATTGTTTATGGTGGCTGCCTATTCTAACCGAGACGAAAGCCACTTTCGAAATATTGACCAACTCATCGCCAAACATCATATAGGAGGACTGATCTTTTTTCAAGGAGGTCCTGTAAGGCAGGCCCAACTAACCAATCGATATCAGGATAAGGCCAGCATACCGTTGCTAATCGCTATGGACGGTGAGTGGGGATTGGGCATGCGCCTGGATAGTACTATCAGCTTTCCCAGGCAAATGACGTTGGGAGCTATAGACAATAGCAAGCTTATTTACCAAATGGGTGCTGAGATCGCAGCACAGTTCAAGCGGCTCGGAGTCCACATTAACTTTGCACCCGTAGTTGATATTAATAGCAACCCGAAGAATCCGGTAATTGGCACACGCTCATTCGGAGAAGACAAATCGAAAGTTGCGGAAAAGGGGCTGGCCTATATGAAAGGCCTACAAGACAACGGCATCATGGCCACGGGAAAACATTTTCCAGGGCATGGAGATACCGGCACCGACTCTCACTACACACTTCCGGTAATCAACCATAGCAAAGAGCGAATGAATAGTGTGGAGTTATATCCTTTTAAGGAATTGATTGCGCAGGGATTGCAGGGAATGATGGTAGCGCATATGAGCATACCTACGTATGATCGTACACCTAATAAGGCCTCCACTTTATCATCCTCCATCGTTACCGATCTGCTACGAGAAGAATTGGGGTTTGATGGCTTGGTGTTTACCGACGCCTTGAACATGAAGGGGGTCACAAAATTTTACAAGCCCGGTGAGGTCGATTTGTTGGCTTTGAAAGCAGGAAACGATGTGTTGTTATTTCCTGAAAATGTGCCGGTGGCAATAAATTATATTAAGACAGCACTGCAGAAAAAAGACTTCAAAAAAGCTGATCTTAATCTCCGGGTAAGGAAAATTCTTGCGGCTAAATATAGGGCTGGACTACACAAGCTTAAGCCGGTCGAGACAAAAGGGCTCTATAAATTCCTGAATCGACCTCAGGCTCGATTAGTCGAACAAACTCTCTACGAGAAAGCGGTTACTATAGCACGGAACACAAAAAAGATCCTCCCCATACAGGTACTAGATACAAGCTACTTTGCCTCGTTAACCTTGGGAAGCAGCAAGATCAATGCTTTTCAAAAATCTTTGGAAAATTTCACCTCTTTCACCCATTTCAATTTGAGTAAGAATCAGCGAAGTTCCAGCAACTATTCGACCTTGCTGAAAAAACTAGGCAACTTCAATCAGGTAGTTGTGAGCCTACATGGGCTTAACAATTCCCGTTCTAAAAAATACGGGGTGAATCCTCAAGACTTGAATTTCTTGAAGCAACTCAATAGTCGCACTTCAGTGGTAGTGGTGGTCTTTGGGAATCCTTACAGTCTCCAATATTTTGAAGATTTCGATCAGGTGATTTGCACCTATCAGGATAATAGCCAAACTCATACCATTACACCACAAATCATTTTTGGTGCTTTAGGAGCCAGTGGGACTTTACCAGTAACTGCATCGGCGGGGTACAAACAAGGTATTGGATCCACAATTGAATCAATAGAAAGGCTAGGTTACAGCATACCTGAAGCGCAGGGAATGGACTCACGAACCTTAAAAAAGATAGATGGTATTATCGGCAAGGCCATCAAAGACAAAGCCACACCCGGTGCACAGATTCTGGTTGCCCGAAAAGGTAAAGTCATCTATGAAAAATCGTATGGCTATTTCACCTATGATAGCATCAACCGGGTGACCAACGAGACCATCTATGATATAGCCTCTATTACCAAGGTTGTAGCGACCCTTCAAGTGCTAATGTTTTTGGAAGAAAGGGATCTCGTCAATCTGGATAGTAAAGTGTCGGAATATTTACCAGAGCTCAAATATTCAAACAAAAAAGATATTGTGATCAGAGATATTCTCACCCATCAAGCCGGTTTGTTGCCTTATATCCCCTTCTGGCAAAAAACAGTGGATGAGTTCGGATTGAATCCCAAGATTTACAGCTTCTATCCGGAAAGAAATTTTAAGAACCAGGTTGCTCCTGGTCTGTATAGCATCACCAGCTTGCAGGATTCTCTCTGGCGATGGACCATTGACTCGCAGCTTCGGTCTTCCCGTTACAAGAAGGAGCGCTATACTTATAAGTATAGCGATATGGGTTTTTACATGTTGAAAAAGCTGGCAGAAGAGATCATAAACCAACCAATCGAAGATTTTTTGGCCCAGAATTTTTATCAGCCACTAGGGCTGACTACCATGACTTACCTCCCTCTGTGCAAATTCCCAATTGAACGGATCGCTCCTACCGAAGAGGATAACTACTTTCGCAATACGCTTGTATGTGGAATGGTGCACGATCAGGGGGCTGCCATGTTTGGGGGTATTGCCGGTCACGCCGGCCTTTTCAGTACCGCTCGCGATCTGGCGGTACTGCTTCAAATGAATTTGCAAGGAGGCAGCTACGGAGGAACCCGCTATCTTTCTCCGGGTACGGTCGGCAGCTTTAGCCAAAAGCAGTATGAGAAAAACCGACGTGGATTGGGTTGGGATAAACCTGAAACCAAAAACGATAAAGGCCCCACCTCGAGGTTTGCTTCCACTGAAACTTTTGGTCACACCGGTTTTACCGGAACTGCAGTGTGGGTTGATCCCAAGTTTGATCTGATCTATATCTTTCTATCTAACCGCATTCACCCAAAGGCCAACAATATTAAACTTATTAAAAACAATACTCGTACTAAGATCCAGGACGTTATTTATCAGTCAATTTGGAATTTTGAAAAAGAAAGAGGATATCGTACCGAACATTCCTTAAATTTAGAGGAGTGGAAAAAACGTCTCTAATACACTAACTGGAACTATTGATGAAGATTGGTATCGTTTGTTACCCTACTTTTGGTGGTAGTGGGGTGGTAGCAACTGAATTGGGTATTGCCTTAGCAAAAAAAGGGCATCAAATACATTTTATTACCTATTCTCAACCTACCAGGCTCGATTTTTTTAATGAAAATCTATTTTATCACGAGGTGGATATTCGTACCTATCC
>JBPCUG010000232.1:0-2568 GCA_051011275.1 Cyclobacteriaceae bacterium
GTTTTCCAACTTCGTAAAGATTGAAGTTCCTGATCTAAGTGCCGATCTGTGGGTTGAGGTTGCCGATTCAGTCAAAAGCAACACTTCAAGCTCTGTAGAAATGGAATATATTGTTCAATATGGCAATAATGGACCTGATCAGGCCAAAGGCGTCTTATTATCTAATCTGCTACCGGAAAATGGCCGATACATCGAAGACCCCGGAGCACCTATGGATAGCACCGTAACTACTGTGGAACATCTTAGATACTATCGAGTTCCGGACCTGGCGCCAGGGGAAAGTAGAGAAGTCAGCATCAATGCCCTAGTAGACACCGTGGCTGGTGACATCATGAATATAAGTACCATCAGTTCCGCCTCAGCTGATAACACACTCTCCAATAACTCGGATACGGTTTCGACCAATCTGGATAATATCGTAATCACGGGCATCACCAAAGATCAGTTGCCTTTTTCTGATGAATTTACATTAAGCCAAAATTATCCTAATCCATTTGATGACAAAACCACTATAAAATTTTCCATTCCCAGCACAACGACGGTTACCATAGCTGTTTATGACGGTTATGGAAGAATAGTAGAAACCTTACTAAAGAACAGCATAACTCCGGCTGGCAACTATGAATTGGAATATTTCCCAAGAAATATAGACGCCGGGTTATACTACTATGCTATAGAAGCCGAAAAATATTTCGGAGTCAAGAAGATGATCGTAATTAAATGAGTAACCCATAATTAGATCATCTGATAAGGTTACCCCTGCCAGTTTAAATCATGGTCCCAGATCTTAACCAAGTACTTTTCTATTTCAAAAGACAGTAGGACATCAATTCATTTCTTTAATTTCTCATGGGTGCAGTACCTTGGTAGCCAATTTATCCCCGATTTTCATTAATTTCGAATTTTGAAAATCACTTGCGATCATATTAGCTAAGCGAAATCCAACATCACTCAATAACCCATGAAGAATCTATTTTACTTTTCGGCTTTAACTTTTGTTATTTTCTGTTGCCAATCACAACCAGAAACCGCAGAACAAGAGGACTATTTGCTGGTAGCAGATACCGCCAATTTCCAATGGAAAACGGAGGAGTTTGCAGATCTCCAAATTAACCGATATATCATACCAGGTTGGGAAAAGCTTACTGCTCAACAAAGGATGTTTACCTATTATTTGGTTCAAGCAGGGTTGGAAGGTCGCGACATTCAATATGTAATAAATTATAGGCATAACCTGGAGATTCGCAAAGCACTTGAGAAAGTTAACAGCAATTACCAAGGTGATCGTTCCACTGCGGAATGGGGCCATTTTATGACCTACCTCAAAAGGATCTGGTTTTCCAGTGGGATCCATCATCACTATTCCATGAAGAAATTCTTACCTGAGTTTTCCAGAGATTACCTAGCTCAACTTATGGATGCTACGGACGTATCCATCTCAGATGAGGCCCTGGAGGCAATATTTAACCCGGAAGTGGATGCCAAAAAGGTAAATCTAGACTCATCTTCCGATTTGATTTTGACATCAGCAGTAAATTTTTACGACCCCGATATCACTCAAAGCGAAGTAGAGGCCTATTATAAAACCATTACTGACCAAGAGAGCGAAACGCCTATTTCCTATGGATTAAATGCTAAGATTGTAAGGAACGAAGATGGTTCACTTGGGGAAGAAGTGTACAAGGTGGGAGGCCTCTATGGTGCTGCCATTGAGCGTATGGTGGGTTGGCTGGAAAAAGCAGCTACAGTAGCCGAGAACAAAGAGCAGGCAGACGCCCTAAGTCTGTTGATCGAATACTATCAAACTGGCGATCTGGTAAAGTGGGATGAATATAACATTATTTGGGCCGCGGCCACAGATGGAGACATTGACTATATCACTGGATTTGTAGAGGTTTACAACGACCCTTTGGGCTATCATGGTTCCTATGAAACCATTGTTGAGATCAATGATTTTGAAGCTAGCGAGCGCATGAAGGTGTTAATGGAGAATGCTCAGTGGTTTGAAGATAATTCACCATTGATAGAAGATCACAAAAAAGACAGTGTAGTAGGGGTGACTTATAAAGTGGTGAATGTAGCAGGTGAAGCAGGAGATGCTTCTCCCTCTACGCCAATTGGAGTGAACCTACCCAATGCTAATTGGATAAGAGCAAACTATGGGTCGAAATCAGTAAGTCTGGGCAACATCATCGATGGCTATAGCCAAGCCAGTGGTGGTGGTTTGGTAAAGGAGTTCTTGCTAAGCGATGAAGAAAAAGCTAGAGCTAATGAGCAGGGTACCCTTGCTGGCAAACTCCAAACCGCACTACACGAAGTATTAGGTCATGCTTCTGGTCGTTTAGAGCCGGGTGTAGGCACTCCGAAGGAAACCTTAAAAAATTATAGCTCTGCACTGGAAGAAGGTCGTGCCGATCTATTTGGCTTATACTACATTTTGGATCCTAAGCTGTTGGAGTTGGGATTAGTACCTTCGGATGAAGTTGGGAAAGCAGCATATAATAATTACATCACCAATGGCATGGTATACCAATTGAGGCGCTTGCAGTTAGGAGAGGGGAGTGAAGA
>JBPCUG010000233.1:0-4203 GCA_051011275.1 Cyclobacteriaceae bacterium
ACTTGGGTGCGCGGGCAGCTTGCGGTTAGTTATCTTTAAAGGATCAATGGGGAACTATATAGGTCAATATTTACGATTATGCCTTATTTGCGGTCTAGGCTTTAGTACCACTGCTTATTCTCAATCAATTGGATTTGATATTGTTGGCGAGCGAAGTAGTATTGAAATTCCTTTTGAAAGCTTTAACAATCTAATTGTAGTACCAGTGGTGCTAAATCACCGGATCCCGCTGAAATTTGTACTGGATACAGGAGTGCGCACCTCTATTCTTACGGATCGCACTTTTAGTGACCTTCTGAACATATCTTACAATCGCGAGATCCCCTTGACCGGCGCTGACATGGAAAGACAGGTGATCGCCCATGTAGCTAATGGCATTTCACTAAAGCTACCTGGAGTAGTGGGCAGCGGCCAGGCGTTGCTAGTTCTCGAAGAGGACTATCTGCAACTGAGAAACTACCTTGGTGCTGATGTTCACGGTATTCTAGGGTATGAACTTTTCAGCCGTTTCATAGTCAAGATCAACTACCAAACCAATATTATTACTTTGTATGAGCCTTATTCATTCAAACCCAAGCGTTCGTACAAGTCCCTGGCCATAAGCATCGAAGATACCAAGCCGTACATTGAAACTTCACTGACCATGCTCGATGGCACTGATATAAAAGCGAAGTTAATGTTGGATACCGGAGCCAGTCACTCTTTGTTACTAGACTACAACTCATCTGAGGCCATGAACCTGCCCGAAAAGAAATTGCGCAGCAATCTAGGTAGAGGCTTAGGAGGATCAATTGATGGGTACATCGGCAGAGTAGCCAGTGTAAGGGTTGGGAAATATGAATTTGAAGGCCCAATCGCATCATTTCCCGATGCAGGAAACTTCGATCAGATCTTTGCTCGTACCGGTAGATTAGGGACCATGGGTGGTGGAATATTCAGCAGGTTTAACGTTATCTTTGATTATTTTAATGGCTACTTTTATTTCAGCAAATCAACCAACTTCAATCAAAAATTTGATTACAATATGAGTGGTTTGGAAATAAGGGCTTCCGGTCTCAAACTCAATGAATTCATGGTGGAACAGATCAGAAAAGAATCTCCAGCGGAGGAAATAGGATTCCAAATCGGAGACAAGCTACTACGGATCAATGGCAACTATTGTGACCGTATGAAGCTTGGTGAGATAAATAATTTTTTTCGTCGAAAGCACAACAAAAAAATGACTGTGATTGTTGACAGGGATGGGGAAATAATCAAAAAGAAATTCAGGCTACGCCGGATGATCTAGGTTATCAACCTTCCTTCCAACTAAAGGCTGTATTGAACCAACTTAAGTTTAAAGCAGAAGACTTCTTCTTCTCAACAGCTTTTAGTAAAGAGTCCTTTCTTCTACTCAACTTGATGGCATTCAAAATTGTCAATGGAAGGGTGTCGGAGAATATGTTCGATTTAAGCAGATAGTCTTGTACCCCAGGTATCATAAACTCCGACTCGTTGGTATTCTTCAATATTGCTAGAGCCGTTGGATTAAAACGCTTATTTCTCCTTACGTATCTTGCGAAGCTTTGTAATGCTTCGTGCCCCAATGCTTCATCAAGCATCACATAATCTGGAGTAGACTTATCGAATTTTTGAAATCCCTGTTCCACATCAAAAGCCGTGGTCACGGTAAACTTCTTCCAGGTAAAACGATTTAAAAAATTGCTCAGACATCCCATCTCCCTTGGGTTGTTTCCAATCAGCATTACGTGAAAGGATTTGGAGGGATGTGCTGAAAAATTACTTTTCATGTACAGTTGTTTGGTTGTTTGATCCATAGCCAAGATCGTTTATCCAAAAATAAATTAGGGGTGAGATTAATAACGTCTCAAAATTTGCAAATGTTTCTGTTTATCCTAATTATTTTTGATGGCAACAGTTATTTAATCGATTAATAGTACGGTTTCTTAGTTAAGTCCAGTCGCCCATGAAAGACGTAGCCATTATCGGAGGCGGTCTAGCCGGTTTGATCAATGCCATTCAATTGGCTCAGGCTGGTCTTAGGGTTACCTTGATTGAAAAGAAGCAATATCCGTACCACAAGGTGTGCGGAGAGTACATTTCTCATGAAGTAACCCCTTATCTTAAATCAATAGACGCCTTTCCCAATCATGTCAATATCGCTCAATTAAACCGCTTTTTGCTCACTACCACTTCCGGGAAATCGGCTGAGCTTAAGTTGGAGCTTGGCGGTTTTGGTATCAGTCGTTACCAGCTGGATTCATTTTTGGCTAAAAAAGCGCAGGAAGCAGGCCTAGAATTGATCCTTTCCACTACAGTTACCAGCGTCGATTTTGAGCAGGATACTTTTTTGTTGAACCTCAACCAGGGGTCGCCTGTCGCCGCTCGCTTGGTCATTGGCTCCTACGGCAAACGATCGAAGCTCGATAAACTTTGGAAACGATCATTTATGCAAAAAAGGTCTCCCTATTTAGGTGTAAAATATCATGCTAAGTTACCCATGGATCCTGACCTGATCGCATTACATATTTTTTCGGGCGGGTACTGCGGGGTCAGTCGTATAGAAGAGGGCAAGGTCAATATATGCTATCTCAGCCAGAGAGATAATCTAAAGCGATATGGCGACATCAATACCATGGAAAAAGAAATACTTTTGCAAAACCCATATCTGAGGGATATCTTTCAACAAGCCGAGTTCCTTTTTGATAAACCTGAAGTGATCAACGAAATATCATTCGCTCCTAAAAAAGCTGTAGAAAACCACATCCTTATGTCCGGAGATGCGGCAGGACTGATCACCCCATTATGTGGTAACGGAATGGCTATGGCCATCCACTCGGCCAAGATTTTATCTGATACCATTTTGCGTAATTATAAGTCTGGCAACCTGCAGCGAGATACAATGGAAAATGAGTATCAGAAGCAATGGAGCTCTCTTTTTGCCAGGCGCTTGCAAGCAGGGCGATGGATACAAAGACTCTTCCATCAGCCTGGATCGATACAAATGCTTATGACGATAGCCACTCATTGGCCCGGGCTGGCGCAAACATTGATAAAGCAAACACATGGTAAACCATTTTAGATTATTATTATTATTTTACCATCTAAAATTATTCTAAGTTGACACCTTACATTATTGAAGCCTGTGTTGAATCAATCCAAGAGGCGATAACGGCTCAGAAAAACGGCGCCCATCAAATCGAGCTTTGTCGCGCATTACATTTGGATGGCCTCACTCCCGAACTTTCCACCATAACAGAGGTTATCAGCGAATTAGATATTCCAGTAAAAGTAATGGTTCGCCCCAAACCGGGAGATTTTGTTTATAACCAGGAGGAAGTAAAACAAATGCGGGATGCTATTTTAGCAATTAAGGAGCTTCCTATTGCAGGCATTGTCCTCGGAGCCTTGACCAACGAAAGCCTTCTAGACATTCCCCTGATCAAGACACTGGTTTCTATAGCAACCCCAATTAACGTGACCATCCATAAAGCCATCGACCAAAGCAAAGATCCTCTCTCCGATCTCAAGCGCCTGAATAACATGAAAGGGATTGAAGCTGTTCTAACTTCCGGCAAAGCAAGTACTGCTCTGGAGGGTAAACATTTGTTGAAGAAAATGATACACCACGCACCGGAAGAAATTGAGGTTATAGTCGCCGGTAAAATCACCAGAGAAAACCTAAGTTTGGTTCATACTGAAATAGGCGCTACCGCGTATCACGGCAGAGAAATTGTAGGCCAATTATTTTAACAAATGCTACTTCACCTGATCAATTTATTGTAACATCGTCCCGTTAGGAATACAACACTAACCAACCGCCACTTTGGAAGTATTTAAGACCGTTATTGTAAGCTTGCTGTTATTTTTGTTAGCAAACTGTCAGGAACCGATAAAGGATGTAGCCGGATCGCCACCGCCACCACCCGTTCCTAAAGAGAATCCTTACCTAAAGCAACTACTTACAGAATACCAGCATTTTGTTGACTCCACACTTAAAGCGACCGGAACTCCTGGAGCAGCAGTGGCTATCGTTAAAGATACCAGCATCATTTATATTAAAGGTTTTGGTTTGCGATCCTCCGAGGGTGAGGATTCCGTAGATGTTAATACCGTCTTTCGTATTGGCTCGGTATCCAAAAGCCTAGCCTCTTTTCTCACAGGTATTGTGGTGGAACAGGGCGCCTTGAAATGGCAAGATAA
>JBPCUG010000234.1:0-4757 GCA_051011275.1 Cyclobacteriaceae bacterium
GCGCAAGCAGGAGGCCCAGCCAATTACAACACCTGCGTTAAATTATTTGGACTGGCTCCCTCTGACCACTATGCAGGTATTTTATTCGACGGTGTACAAGAAGGATTGAGGGGAAAAAGTATTGCAGACCTTCCATCGAATCTATTGAGAATCATCCAGCGATACCAAAGCCAATTCGGTGATGGCGAATTATCTCTGGCCATGCAGCAAAATGATCCGGGAGCAATTCAAAAGGCGCTGGAAGTTATCAAGGACAAAAGTATCAGCCGTACTGTGAGACTAGCCTATATCAAAATACTCGGCGAAATAGATCGACCGGAGACTGTGCCTGTATTGCTTAAGATCATTGAAAACAATGACTACTCAGATGGCATACGGATCGCCTGCTTGAATACACTCCGACACTATCACGATCCGATGATTGGAGAAAAAGTGGCATCCGCCTATCCCGACAAACTGAGAGCCAATCCTGAACTTCGAAAGGCTGCGCTTTTACTTTTTGCCGGTCGCGCTTCATGGACCGGGCATCTGCTACATTCAATAACTGAAACAAGGCAAGTCAACCGAGAAGATGTGCCCACTGAAATCGTCCGCCAATTCAAATTACTCGATGATCCCGGTATCGCTTCTGCGGTTGATGAACTTTGGCCGGAAGTGAAAGTCGCTTCCACCGAAGATAAGAAAAATGAAATCTTAAGAATCAAGGAAGCGCTAAAAGACAATTCTGGAAAGGCGATCAATGGAAAGGCTATTTATGACCTGGCTTGTGGTAGCTGTCATCGTCTAAAAGGTACAGGTGGAACCATAGGTCCGGATTTGACTGGATATGATCGAAAAAATATTTCGGACCTGTCATTGAATATCGTTGATCCCAATGCATCCATCAGAGAAGGATATGTCAATTTCCGGGTCAAGCTAAAAGATGGACAGGTGATACTGGGAACAATTGTTGACCAGAGCAACGAGAGAATGATCATTAAACCTCTTGGTGGAGGAGAAATCGTTCTGATCACTGATCAGATAAGCGGGGCGATTCCACAGGATAAGTCCAGCATGCCTGAGCACTTGACAGAAAGTCTGTCCGAACAAGAGATCAGAGACCTATTCGCCTACCTCGGTGAATGACAACTACAATAATTATTAAGCAAGAATTCCGTTATACTAATAGAAAAAAGATATGCGAAAAATTCTTGCGGTTGTCTCAGGTGGGGTTGCGGCTACAACTATCTTATTGATCGTTGGGGTAATTGCCAATGCTGTAAATCCCACTCCTCCTGAATTGATGGACTCTTCCACCCCGGAAGCGGTGGCCCAGCGGGTAGCTTCCACACCAACATTCACCTGGCTCTCTACCGTATTTGGACTGGCTCTGGGCGCATTTGTTGGTGGCGCGATTGGTGCAAAAGTTGCCAAAGAAAAAATAGTTTGGGTGACGAGTGGCATCGGTGTGGTCCTTTCTCTTTGGGCCTTTTACACCTTCTATATAGTTTTTCCGGACGTACTTTGGGTTCCAATTGTAATGTTAGTATCAGTCTTTCTTTTCTCTTATTTAGGAGGAGTTATAATTAGGCGATCACAACAGCAAAGCCGTGGTAAATAAAACCGTGTCCTAGCGAGGTTCTTCGCTAGAAACCCCGCGCATTGAGTGCATTTAATTCGCTTTGCTTACCCAAACATCAGGGTCTTCTGCGGAAGACGGTGGCAGTTTTCAGTGTTTTTATTCCGCCAATGGATCCGGCCTGAGCTGAAACTTAAACACTTTGCTGGTGGTGCCTTTGCCCCCTTCCATATGAAATGGCGTTCGGGTGCTTATGGTAGCCCACAACCCACGACCCTTCCAACCTCCGTCCGGGTCATCGATGCGACCATCCATCCATTTGGTGTAAAACCCAAGCGGATAGGGTACCCGAAGCACGACCCACTCTCCATCCTTAAGTACCAACAAGCCTTCTGACTCGTTCCCAGTGTTAATGGGTATATTTTCTCCCAATCCAAGTGTGTTAAATTGATCTACCCAGGTATAATAGCTTGATTCCGCGCTACCTGAACCGGATACTCCTTTCATCTGAGGTAATGGCTCCGGATAGAAGGTCCAGCCTTCGGGACAATGCTGGCCCGTGGCCTCTGGCCCGCTAAGTGTACCACACTTGCGTCGGTCAAAGCTTGCCATATGCCCGCTGGCCAGTGCTACCCAAGCGACACCGTCACGATCTATGTCCATCCCCCGAGGCGAATAGCCTTCGATCGGCTCACCATTGTCGTCAAGAGGCGGCTGGTAATACTCTACCAAAGCAGTGGCGGGAGGGTTTGTACCGGGATCCAGCCGGACCACACCGCCAGGATATCCCAACGAAGATCCCCATATCGAGCCGTCCGGGGCGGGAGCTACTGAATAAAGCCCGGTTGTGATCCGCTTATCTTTGGTTGGATCGACTGGTTCATCAGGTTCCACATACTCGTCTCTCTGGCCGTTACCATTGGTATCCAGGATCAATGCCGTCCACCCTTGTGAGGCCTCTTCGTCGCCCGTCTCTAGAAATTGTTTCGTATTCAGCCAGCCGATTACGTTACCACCACCACTGGTCCATAAGGTGTTATTCTCATCCTCGGCAAACATCAAATGGTGGGTACTGAAGCAGGTGCTGCAATGGGTATACTCTTTCGTTTTAGGATCATAAACCCCAAGATGACGACGCGCTCTCTCAACCGGAAAAAGCTTGGCCGAAGGATGATCTGATCCTTCCTTA
Organism: Cyclobacteriaceae bacterium; assembly: GCA_051011275.1. Classification (GTDB taxonomy): domain Bacteria; phylum Bacteroidota; class Bacteroidia; order Cytophagales; family Cyclobacteriaceae; genus JBPCUG01. Next base: position 2,748 of record JBPCUG010000234.1, read on the forward strand.
CAAAAATCGGGATTATCCGGTGGACGCACTGTAGCGGTGATCCAAACCCTGCCGTCGGCATCCAACATGGGGTTGTGTACATTGGCTTTACTATTCCATATGGCCTCTTCACCCCAATAAGGTGAAGGCTGTGGCATTTCAGGACCGGAGGCCGGTCTAGTACTGGGATCACGTACGGTTAATGGTACTTGGCTAATCTTGTGTTGTACCGGATCCAACACGGGAAGATAATCTGCGCTAGCCTCCAAAGCGCCGTAAAGTGCGCCATTGGCATTGATAGTGGGGTCTCGCCTGTCAGTGGATACCACATCGTGAAGGTACGCCTTCGGGTCGGCCCAATCCCATTGTGTGATCACCACATTTCTTTCCAACCCCTGGGGTCGAGGAGGGGCTTCAGGCAATTCTCCCTTAGCGATCCGGTCGGTCCAGTCGGCAAACATCTTGATTGATCCTTCAAACCCGATCCGCTGCATTCCAGAGATCATACTCCCTCCGGCTTGCCCAGACTGGATTCGGCGGGTCCAGGCTTCATGAGGATATTCAAAATTACCCATCGATTCTTGAAACTCTCGTGTGCCTTGGCTGCCCAATTGATGACAAGCCATGCAGGAGCCCGATTTAATATTGCGCAGAAAATCAGCCTGGGTTTTCATATTGGGCGAAATGCCATTCCCATCCGGGCCCGTTCCGGGGAATTCACTTTTTGCCGGCACATCTACCAGGGAAAACCAGTACCCGGCCGGATAATATTGTGCAGCTGCCTCCGGAGAAGGCGCCAGTACCGCGTCTAGGTTCAGATTCACGCCCGGTTTGGTATTTTTCTTTTCGGAGTCAACTAGCCCATAACCGCGCACCCACACTGTGTAATTGGCGTCTGGCAGATCCGGTATCAGGTAACGGCCCTGGTCATCAGTTACCACGATCTTGGCGAATCGAGTGGGAAGATCATGAGTTTCTGCAATTACCCAAACTCCCGCTTCCGGGCCATTCGCACCGGTAACTATTCCACCCAGATCTCCCGGACTGATCTTAACTGATGTGGCATCATTACAAGCATTTGATCCCGCGAGCAAGATGGCAAGGAAGATTATGTAGGCGCGTTTCTTGGTTAGGCAGAGCGACTGATTGTTCGGGTGGTAAGATTCTTTCCATTCCATGATATAAGCCAGTTTGGTGAGACAACGCAGTTCCAGATGCGCATGTATCAATATATCAATTTTTGCGGTGGCTAGCAATAAGAATATATAGGGGCTGTACCTTCACTAAATGATGGTTTTACTAATATCCTATTTGGAAGAAGGCCCTGCATAGTAGCTTATAAAAAGAAAAGTGAGCTTGAGAGCAAGCTCACTTTCGTAGGAACGGCCCATTTATCTATAAGCGCACACTCTAATTAGAATCACGGCCCTTAGTCCAGTAATGAAACTGCCACAGGTACTTTATTGGTAACGATATCAAACACGGGAGATTTATAAACAAACGAAAGTAATTGCATGCGCTCTTCCTCGCTAAGATCACCTTCGATCTTGAAATTCACCCTAATATTCTGGTAGCCATTTCTCACAGAATCATCCAGACCTAAAAAGCCCTGTACGTCGAGATCACCTTCCAAGGAGGATTCAACATGATCAACTGGAATACCATTAGCTGCTGCGTGTAGCATCATAGTGGTGGTCATACAACCGGCCAACCCATGCAGGATAAACTCGACAGGATTTGCACCTTCATTGCCCCCTAATAAAATGGGTGGTTCACTATTATCAAATACAAATGGTTCTGTTCTGGTCTCGTCCTCCACACAACCTCCGTAAAAATCTTGGATCGAACTCCTGTTGTGTCCTCCTGATATCCATTTGTTTTTGGCTCTAAATTTAAACTTGCCAATTTCCGGATTGGATTGAATAGCCCCAACGGTATCCATTATAGCTTGAGATTCAAATCCGTTGATTGTTTTTTGTAATGTTTCCATAATTGAAATATTTTTTTGGTTCGTAATGACCATTATAAGAC
>JBPCUG010000235.1:0-3477 GCA_051011275.1 Cyclobacteriaceae bacterium
TTGGAGATGTGATACGAGTAACTATAACTTCCAACTAAATTATTTAGCAACAAAAAAAAGAGGATGATCCTGAAATCATCCTCTTTTTTTTGTTGCTAGGTTCTAAGCGCTACCAGAATAAGGCCAGCGCATGCCAGAAGTTACGCTTTATTGGCTCTAAGGAAAGTCGTTCCTTACCCTCTGCTAATGCCCTGTCTATAATCTGGATTACGTTTCTTTCCTCACAAGTTCTGGCCTCAGGCACAAAACGATATAGGCTTAATGCTTCTTTAAAATCATCCACATTTGGATTCGATTGCAACTTTCGCCACAGACTTGTGGCTTCAGTCATCGAAGGATAAGGCCTGTAACCCACATGCCCCACTTCGCTAGAAATTTCGTTGTAAGTATTCATAGTTAAATCTGCCGCCGTTGACTTTTGCTTTATTAGTTCAAACAATTTGCATACCAACTTATATAAATAGTACAAATTCAATAATTGGTATACACTATCCTATAAAAACACTGGCTGATTACACCAAAATGAGAACGAATTATCATTATGAAAGGTAAATCGTACTTCTCATTGCACTTTTTGGTTTTTGAGAAACCTGACAACACCCGTTGGTTTAACAAAGTTGAAAGCTATAATATAAAAATTATTCAAAAAAATGAAATTTTACCAAAATATTACCTTTGGATTAAGAAAATGCCTCAACGGGTAACCAATCTGAGTTTGAGGCCCTAGGTGGTCGGTTTTTATATTTTATATCATTGCAGACGCACCATTTAATCTTCCGTAGATCCAATTCTCTTTGAAAAAATATTCCTTTTTAATTGGACCCTTACCTATGCAAGTCAAGAAAATGCACGGATCGAAACTGCCGGCAATTTCATTTTATTGATATTTTCTAAGAAAAGGTAGAAGGGTTTTTAGATTGGTGGTTTTCAAATCTTGGCTTATTATATGAGCAAGATCTGAAAACAAAATGCCCTGCTTAAAGGCAAGGCATGGTGAACTCGGAGGGATTCGAACCCCCAACCTCCTGATCCGTAGTCAGGTGCACTATCCAGTTATGCTACGAGTCCTGGTCAGTTAAAATTTGTTAAATAGGCCTGCAAAGCTAAATAATTAATGACCTTTATAAAAAGAAAATATTATTAATCATTGCGATTATGCTATCTTTGAGGCTTATCTGAACCTAGATATAAAACAAAGTATGAAAAATCTGATCTTCACGCTTTTAATTATCGCTGGCGGACTTTTAGGACACGCCCAAACCCCGGATGTACCTGGAAATCTGGAAGTGCAGATAGGAGCAAACTTGCTAAATGACGCGCCCTCTGCCATGGATTTAAATATCTGGGGATCCAAAAATGTGAATCTATACTACCATACACAACTGCAACTAGGTGAATCCCATTTTACCTTTAATCCGGGTATTGGCCTGGGCCTGGAGAAATATCGATTTGAGAGCAATGTCACGCTTGGCCGGGTTGATCGTGAGGTAGTTATTGTAGATTTGAACGATGGCTTTTCGGGTCAGGTTAAGAAGACAAAACTAGCCGCCAATTATATAGACATACCACTTGAACTGCAGTATCATGTAAATAAAGAGGATCTAAAGAAAGGCTTCCGGATCTCAGTAGGTGGCAAGATCGGGTTCCTATTTAATGCACATACCAAATTAAAGTTTAAGGAAGACGGAGATAATAGAATAACAAAGGAGCACGACAATTTTGATCTTTCCCGCTTTCGATATGGTTTGCAGGGAAAACTGGGTATTGGAGGTTTTAACCTGTACTATTATCACAGTCTCTCAGAGTTATTCAAAAATAACCAGGGACCAGAAGGCACTAGCGCCTCGCCCATGCAGATTGGCTTGAGCTTTGATGCATTTTAGCTGGCTTAGCTTCCTGTGAAGTCAGGTTTGCGCTTTTCCAAAAACGCCTGAACGCCTTCACCAAAATCTGCGGTGGCGCCAGCTATGTCCTGAGACTTCGCTTCCATATTAAGGACCTCTTCCAAGGTTGCCTGGCCCGACTGGTTAAGCATCTTTTTCATCAAACCTATTGCCTTGGTTGGAGCTTGGGCATAGTAATTAGCATATCCGCGAACTTTAGCTTCCAGCTGATCTGCCGGACACACGGCATTTACAATCCCCAACCGTTCAGCCTCTTTCGCAGAAAGACGTGTACCCATGGTACTCAATTCGAAAGCTTTGTTGTAACCAACCATGCGGGGCAAAAAATAGGCTGAACCTGAATCCAGCACCAATCCAATATTAACGAACACTTCTACAAGGTAAGCTTCTGAAGAGGCTATGATCAAATCACAAGCCAAAGCCAATGAACAACCGGCACCGGCTGCTACACCATTGAGCTGGCAGATCACTGGTTTGGCCATTTGTCGCAAGGCCAATATGATCGGGTTGTATCTTTTATGTAGCGACTCGGAAAACGAACGTCCCTGATGCTGCATAGCATCTTTCAGATCCTGTCCGGATGAAAACGCTTTGCCTGCTCCAGTGATGATCAGCACTCTCACTTCCGGATCTTCGGCTACCACGGCAATGCCTTTTTGGATATCATAAGTGAGCCCATCGTTAAACGCATTGTAAACTTCAGGCCGGTTGAGTGTAAGAGTGGCGATGCCATCACTTACGTCTAGTTTGATAAATTCATACATTGCTAAAGAAAAAAATATACTGCACCAAAACTTATTACAAATCCAATTGCCGCCCCGGCCCAAGCCTGGGAGGGGCTATGTACATTCATAAATAAACGCGCCGACATTACCAATCCAAGGACAATGCTCACTCCGCAAAGTATTCCTATTAGTTCAGTTTGGTAACCGGTATATACCACCCCCACCGTAAAACCCAAAATGGCACTTACTGCGGCACTGTGAATGCTGATCTTCCAAAAGATCGTAATGACCGAAAGTATAAAACTTATTATGGTCACCATCAATAGTATCATTGTAAATATGGGCGGAAATGGAGTTTTGTACCCCATCAACAGAGTGATTACCCCATAGTACAATGTAATTAAAAAGAATGGCAAGATCCTCTCCCTTCGTTCCTCCATATTGTAACTAGAGATCAAGGAGCTATGATTGACTTGCCTTATATTATCTCTTAATCTCAATAAGGCTTGGTGGTTATTTAAGGGTTCAGCTAATTTTAACCGCCACATTTTAATCATCAGAATTAAATAGGCAAACCTCAATGTCAGGACGCTGATCAACGGTATAAGGCAGGTTATAATAAAGATCAAGAGTAGATTGCTTGATCCAAAAGGCCGGGTTAATCTAGGGATGAATGCGAATATCAAGGCAAAAAGGGCCGTTGGCATCAACAACGGATGAAACAAGTAGGAAATTAATTTCGCCAAACGAGAAATCACTACAGTTCTTTCCTAAGCCTGGCCACTGGTATATTGAGCTGTTCGCGGTATTTTGCCACTGTGCGTCGAGCAATTTTATAGCCCTTCTCC
>JBPCUG010000236.1:0-9172 GCA_051011275.1 Cyclobacteriaceae bacterium
GCTCTTAATGTCGGAAACGCGGTCATTTTATCAGTGATAAAATCAAAACTCATCCGATAAAAGCGCTCCATAGCTTCACTACTTCTGGCCGCCTTTGAACGGCTCAAAGTCCCAAAAAAACCGGCCTGCATATACTCTGCCAAATGATGCGCCGAATAGTTTTGGGTGATCTGGCCGTTCTCCTGCCCCTCCTCAATACAGCCGGCAATTACTGATATCCATTGCTGAATATGCCGGTTAATAGCGCGACTGAAATTATCATTCGAACCAGCAATCTCTAACGACAAATTGTTGATCAGACATCCGTGCTTGCATTGTTCTCGCCGATTACCTTCAATAGTCAGGCGGTAAAAATCCTTCAATCGCTGCAACGGGCTTTTGCTTTGATCGGTAAGGCTTTTTTGAATAAAATTGTGGTACTGACCTCCGTAAAAATCCAACACCCTAAGACCGAAGTCCTCTTTACTTTTGAAAAAATTGTAAAAAGATCCCTTTGGTATACCATTGACTTTTAATATCTGATCAATTCCGGTGTTGTGATAGCCTTGTTGGCGGAGTAAACTCTCACCACTAGCTAAAATATCACTCACTTCATATTTTTTTCTCATAATAACTGATTTTAATTTTTTTGATTTCAATAACACCCGGAACCATGACCCATAGCCCCGGGCGTTTTGAATTATTTCCGATCTTCATGCCCTTATCTGCTTTTATTGACCAAAGAGACTTGCGGTGCATCATTAGCTCTTGCTTGTAGATTGGAACCATCTACTTTTAATGAAGCTACCTGTTCCAATTTTCGGTCCACAATGCGATAGAGATTTTCATCATCAACTACAAAGTTCATCACTTCCTGGAAAAGATCGGATCGTCTATCAATTTTGAATGCGGGATTTTCGAATACTTTGCCGTCGGTTTCCAGAGCCAAAATATACTCAGTGTCAAAGGCGAGGTCAAAACCATAGGCATTCTCACTTAAATCCGAAACCTGGTAAGTGGTGGATTGATTGGTCTTTTTGTCGATCAATGTAAGCAAAGCTTCCACAGAAGTTCCTGGGTTCTTCTTCGCTACTATCTTACCTCGAAGGTGCAATAAGGATGCAGATGCCTCCGGTCGTTTCATAACATATAGATCATTCTGGTTGTCGCCAGTAAAGTATGCAGAGTTGAAATAAGCCTTGGTCCCATTGGCAGCCAAAGAAAAATGTAAATCGTCGCCTGCAGTATTGATAGGGAACCCCACATTCTTAGGTGCTGACCAGGCTCCATCTGCGTCACTAAGAATACTTGAGTAAATATCAAACCCGCCGAGGCCATCATGTCCTTTGGAACTAAAGAACAGCGTTCTTTGGTCAGTGTGAATTTGAGGAGCTTCCTCATTATGTGCGGTATTTACTTGAGGTTCAAGGTTCACAGCTTTTCCCCATTTCCCGTTGGGCATTTTCTTGGAGCGATAAATATCAATTCCTCCATATCCACCTGGACGGTTACTGGCAAAATAAAGGTACTTTCCATTGGGTGTAATACTGGCGCTTCCTTCCCAGGACTCACTGTTTACATCACCTTCTAAAGCCACCGGCTCACTCCATTTCTGGCCACGTCGCTGACTAACGAAAATGTCGCCGCCATTGCTGTCTTTATAAATGAACAACTGCTTACCGTCCGGAGAAAGGCCTATGCTGGCATCGTGCAAATCGGTGTTAATGGTGTTATCCATTTGCTTAGGTCGGCCCCATACACCCTGATTGTTTTTGGTAGCAATGTAGATGTCTTCATAAAACTTGCCATCAGAATCGATTTTTCTTCCGGTTGAGTTTTTTCTTCTTGAAGTAAACACTAAGATGGACTCGTCTGCTGATACTAGCGGGACGTAATCGGGATAGGCACTGTTTACGTTTTTACCTAGGTCCTCAATTTCCAAAGCAAGAGAATCGGGCAAGATAGTAGTCCCGGCAATACAGTTTTTGATGAAATCATTTACCAGATGTTGTCGTCGTTTGCCATTTGAGCTACTAGTTTCCAGCTGATCTTTGTACCTCTGATAGTGGGTTACTGCACGGCCAAACCTATGGTTTAAATGATAGCCACGGGCCAGGTAAAAGTTCATATCCCTACTTTTGAAGCCACCCTTCTTAGCCAGCTCAAAATTCTTTAGTGATTTGCCAGGCTTGTCAGTTTTATGGTATAGATATTTACCGATCTTGTAGTTTGTAAAGGCATCCAAAGATTCGAAATCATCTTCATTTGCCGCGGTCAATCTTTTCTTGGTAACAGGCTTTGCTTTTATCTGATAAGAGCCAGCTCCCATTCTGGAGGTCCGATGCGGATCAACCTCAAAGCTTCCCATGGCGAACAAATTATCTCCACCAGCTACAGCAGTCAGGGAAACATCGTCAATCATTACTCCCTTGTTAGGGTCACCACTTAGAGATACTACTTGGAATCCAATAACAGTATTGTTGCTGGTGGCCACATACTCAAAATCTTGATAAGCAAAGGTACCTGACCCACTGCTGCTGGCAACGAAAATATCATAAGCGATCTCCCCATTGAAATAGATCTTCAATTTCTTATCACCGGCCGCCTTGCGGTGGGCATAAGCAAACTTGAATGTGTATTTCTGATCTTTTTTAGTACGTACGTTTTGCTGCATATTTGATAGATCATCTACTTCAGCAAAGTAAGCTCCGTGAGCTACCGTCTTTAAGCCATAAACCGACTTAGCAGTTCGGGCCTTAAAATAAATTCCTCCAGGGCCAGTAGACGGCTGCCATACTTCCCAAGGCTGTTCTTTAAACTTTCCATTTTCTTGCGCCTGGGCATTCATAGCTCCTAAGGCCAAGATCATAAACAATAACTTTTTCATAACGATATACTTTTAGCAGGACATTGCATAACAATGCCAAAAAGGTGAAACATTTGGTAAAAAAAGGGGAAGGCGCCTATGCTTCCGAAAATTTATATAAGGGTCCCAAAACAGGCTAAAAAGCAAGTTGCTTTAAACAGACTGAACACGTCATACTGTTTGTTACCACTGGGAAGAGCTGAGGAGATCACGAAAACGCGATCTTAGGAAATTGCAAATTTTTCAAATAAGGGTTAAAACCAAAAAATCCCCTGCGAAGGTCAAAAAGTCTTATTCAAAAAAATCACAAAGCACTGTAAGTAGATAAAGAATCACATCCTATTCACAATGCTTGATACGAAGTTGCACAAAACCTATCAGCTAATCAAATTCAAAATTGCAGCCTTTTTGTGACATGTGATTTTTATCGATTTTGTGCAATAATGTGTCTTGTAAAGCTCTGAAAGTACATGAATCGAAATTATGATCACATGTAAGGTTTACCAAAAAAGTGCAAAATACATGTGTCTAAACAACTTATTTACTTAGGCTTAAATAGATCATAAATAGCTAATTACAAGCAGATAAGAGATAAATTCTTGGATTCACTTGATTGGACCGACCGGGCCAATTAATTGAGCAAAAATTGAAGTTATCGCCACTGTTTCTATCAAACTTCACTCAAAAAGCATTTGCAAAAAAAATCGGGCATTTTCATTTGCCCGCACTAGTGAAAGTGAATATTAGACCGGTCATATTACAGCAAATTCCTGAAAATTGATGCTTGAACATGGGCAAATAAAAGAGGATTTTTTTTGAGAAAAATAGTGCCTATAAATTATCTAGTATATAATCTCTCAAAAATACAATTTTTAGATCATCATCGATTTGTACAATCTATAGATCGTTTGTTCTTTTTTTACAATGTGATCCTATGGACTGGAATAATACCGGCCTTTATTGGAATACTAAGAACGCTGTTTTGTTTTATTGATCCAGGCTGGAAGCACTTGTATCATTAGCCGCATTCAACCATGAAACCTGCTCGGATTCACTAAATCGCTTCTCTCCTACTTCCTTAATTCGATGGTTGGCTACCTTTTGCAGTGGAGTATATCGAGGGTGGTGGCTTTCTTTGTATGGGTCGTTAGATTTGGCATTATAGCAGCAGATCATCGACCATCGTGAGTGATCGGAGTTATTTCTGGCTGATCGGTGAAGTAGGTTGCTGTGAAAAAATAACGCGTCTCCGGCCTTCATTGTACAATGAACCAATTCCAGCCGCTTTTCTATTTGCTGTACCCTATCCTGGTCGGCTCCTGCTTGATCCCCAGTAAGGACGTGCTCTATTCGACCCATTTTATGAGAGCCTTTTAGCACTTGCAAACAACCATTTTCTCTAGTGGCTTCGTCCACAGCGATGAAGACGCTGCACAAATTGGGCGACAATACACCATTTTGATACCAATAGCCATAATCCTGGTGCCAGGCCCACGCTCCACCTACTTTGGCATCTTTCATGATCATTTTGGAATGATAGTGATAAGCTTCATCTTCCAGTAGCTGCTCCACCTTATCCACCAACTTGTGACACCTCGCGATCATCCCATAAATGCCGTCTCCGGGGTGGTTCCAGAGTGAGAGGCGAACCTTAGCACCCGAGCCATCATCACGAGCAAAAGAATGCGCATCCAATTGCCGATCAGACTTGGCCGCATTCCTCAGCAGCTGGATCTCCTCAGTATCAAATAGTGCAGTAAGCAATAGATAACCATCACTATTGTAGTGATTTACTTGATTGTCGCTTAGTTGTTCCACAGCCATTCCAATAGTCTCTAGTGAGAATCTCGCGTTACAATACTTCCTGATTTACCTTTGAGAAAATCAAGGTCTACTCCCTCATGAGCTTGCTGCACATGGTTAATATGGAGCTGTACGTAACCGCGATCAAATCCCAGTTCAGGTGCTTTCCAATGCTTTTTGCGTGCCGCAAGTTCTTCATCTGAGACTTCTAAGTGCAAGGTACGTGCAGCTACATCCACCTCAATGGTATCCCCATTTTTGACCAAAGCAAGAACACCTCCCACCGCAGCTTCCGGTGATACATGCAAAAATACCGTACCAAAAGCAGTTCCACTCATACGGCCATCGGAAATGCGCACCATATCGGTAACACCTTTTTCCAGGAGCTTACGAGGGACCACCATATTTCCAACCTCCGGCATTCCGGGATAGCCTTTGGGGCCCACATTTTGCAGTACGAGTATGCAACTCTCATCTACTTCCAGATCAGGATCATTGATCCGAGCATGGTAGTCTTCAATGTTTTCAAATACTACTGCCTTACCCCGGTGCTTCATCAATGCTGGAGTGGCCGCTGAAGGTTTGATAATGGCGCCATCGGCACACAGGTTGCCTTTTACTACGGCAATACCGGATGCTTCTTGAAAAGGCTTATTATAAGAGGCAATGACTTTATCATTATAGCACTCCGCTGATTCGCAATTAGCTCCTATTGACTTGCCATTGACGGTCAAAGCATTAGAGTGAATCTCATTTTTAAGTGCGTCAATCACCACCGGCAGACCTCCGGCATAATAAAAATCTTCCATAAAATATTCTCCCGAAGGTTCAAGATTAGCCAGCAATGACATGCCGCTTCCTAACCGGTCAAAGTCTTCCAGTTTAAGATCCACACCTATGCGGCCGGCGATAGCTAAAAGATGAACCACAAAATTAGTGGAGCCGCCAATGGCAGCATTGATCTTGATGGCATTCTCAAATGCTTCCCGGGTTAAGATCTTTGAAAGGGTTAGATCTTCGTTCACCATTTCCACAATCCGCCTACCAGATAGTTGAGCAATTACCTTTCGACGTGAATCAGCAGCAGGTATAGCGGCGTTCTCAGGAAGTGACAAACCTAAAGATTCCACCATACAAGCCATAGTCGAGGCAGTACCCATTACGGCGCAGTGTCCCCGGCTTCGACACATACAAGCCTCTATAGTACGAAACTCCTCCATATCCATTTTACCAGTACTTGCTTCGTCGGTATAGCGCCATACATCTGAGGTGGCGATGCTCTTCCCCTTATATTTTCCTGTAAGCATTGGCCCGCCGGAAACTACCAAAGTAGGCAAATCGACACTGCAGGCTCCCATAATGGGTGCAGGCGTAGTTTTGTCACAGCCGCAAAGTAAAACAATTCCATCAACAGGATTACCCCGAATAGACTCCTCTACATCCATACTTACCAAATTGCGAAAAAGCATGGTGGTTGGCTTCATCAATGTTTCGCCTAAAGACATCACGGGAAATTCCAACGGAAATCCACCGGCTTCAAGGACTCCCTTCTTGACTGACTCAGCCAGTTCTCTGAAATGGGCATTGCAAGGTGTAAGCTCAGACCATGTATTGCAAATACCAATTACAGGCTTGCCCCGGAACTCATCATCCGGAATACCTTGATTTTTCATCCAGGCGCGATAGATGAAACCGTCCCGGCCGGTTTTGCCAAACCAATTTTGGCTGCGTAGTTTACTCATGGAATAGAGGGTATGTTAAAAAGTCAAAGGAGCTAATGCTTCAAAATTAGGTTATAAGCAATCATTTTATAATTTTATCAAAAATAACCCATTATGCAAAGATTCGATGGACAAGTAGCTTTGGTGACCGGTGCCGCCCGTGGAATTGGTAGAGGGGTTGCCAAACGATTGGCCCAAGAAGGGGCCTCCGTTATATTGATAGATGTGCTAAAGGCGGATTTGGAACAAACTATTAAGGAGCTTCAAAGCCAAGGTTTGGCAGTAGAAGGATCTTTGGTAGACATCACCAATGAGGATGAAGTCAAAAAGACCATAGCTCAGATGATGGCCCGGCACCATAGATTGGATGTCATGGTTAACTGTGCCGGTATAGTCGGGCCGAGCGCCACAAAAATAGCGGAATATACACTAGAAGAATTTAAAAAAGTGTTGGACGTGAATCTGACTGGCGCGTTTAATGTCACCAAATATGTTATTCCAGCTATGCTGGATAATAATTATGGGCGCATCCTTCACATTGCCTCCATCGGCGGAAAAGAGGGGAACCCGGGTATGGCCGGCTATGCAGCCAGTAAATCCGGTTTGATGGGTTTGGTGAAAGGTATTGGCAAGGAGTATGCTGAAACAGGCATCACAGTTAACGGTTTAGCCCCAGCAGTTATTTCTACCCCCATGAATCTGGAGACTGCTCCCGAGATGCTTAAGTATATGACTGACAAGATCCCTATGAAAAGGTTGGGAACTATAGAGGAGGTTGCTGCCATTTCTTGTTGGATCGTTTCTAAGGAGGCAAGCTTTAACACCGGATTTGTTTTTGACCTTTCCGGAGGCAGGGCAACATACTAATATTTATATGGAAGCTTTTGATCTAACCGGCAAAGTGGCAGTCGTAACCGGAGGGGGAAGCGGAATTGGTGAGAGCATTGCTAAGGTATTGGCCCAAAGAGGGGCGGTGGTTCACATTTTGGAAAGGGAGGTCGAGAATGGAGAGAAGGTGGTAGCCGACATCAAAAATGACCAGCATCAAGCTTACCTGCACCCAGTAGATGTTTCACGCAAACAACAGGTAACGGCCGCGATTGATACGGTGATCAACGTTTCGAAGACCATCGATATTCTAGTGAATAATGCTGGTATTGCACATGTAGGCAATTTGGAAACTACTTCAGAAGCCGATCTGGATCGTGTCTATCAAGTCAATGTAAAGGGAGTCTATTTGAGTATGCATGCGACTGTACCTATCATGAAACAAAATGGTGGCGGCGCAATCATCAACATGGCCTCCACTGCTTCGGCCATCGGTTTACCGGACAGATTGGCTTATACCATGAGCAAAGGAGCAGTGCTCACCATGACATTTTCCGTGGCCCGCGACTATCTGCATGATGGGATCAGGTGTAATGCCATTGGGCCGGGTCGAACCCACACGCCTTTCGTGGATGGTTTTATTAAAAAGAACTATCCAGGGAAGGAGGATGAGATGTTTAAGAAGCTTTCACTAGATCAACCCATAGGGCGCATGGCGCAACCGGAAGAGATCGCAGGTTTGGTGGCCTATCTGTGTTCTGACCAGGCTTCCTTTATTACCGGGTCGTTCTATCCAATCGATGGCGGAGTTTTGACCTTAAATCACTGATCGTATTATGAGCCAAGAATCATTTAACGAAGAAGTTGCTATTGTCACAGGAGCCGGAAGTGGCATTGGGTTTGAAATTGCCCGTCAACTGTCAAACCAAGGGGCGGCTGTTTTATTGAATGATATCGATCCCAACCTTGCTGAAGAGGCATCTAACAAACTGGTACAAGCTGGCAGCAGGTGTCTGGCATTACCTGGTGATGCCAGTGACCTTACTTTTATACAGAAAATGGTTTCAGAGGCGGTATCTCATTTTGGCAAGCTTACAATAGCCGTGGCTAATGCAGGTCTTACCTCGTTTGGCACTTTCCTGGACTATAGCCCTGAAAAATTCCAACAGGTAGTAGACTTAAATCTCCGAGGTTCGTTTTTCCTGGCCCAGGCAGCCGCCAAGCAAATGAAGCGGCAACAGGCCCTGGGACGAATATTATTTATGTCGTCGGTTACTGGCCATCAAGCACATGATCAGATGGCTGCTTATGGTATGAGCAAAGCTGCTTTGCAAATGTTGGCCAAAGCATTGGTTGTAGAGCTAGGCCCTTATGGTATTACAGTGAATTGTATTTCGCCAGGAGCTGTTGTTACTGAACGCACTGTTAGAGACGACCCGGAATACGAAAAGGCCTGGTCAAAAGTAATACCCAACAAAATCACAACCCTACCAAATGATATCGCTAGGGCCGCTCTTTTCTTATTATCAAAAGATGCCGGTCAGATCAACGGGCAAACCATAATAGTAGATGGTGGATGGACTAGTCTAAGTCCCATGCCGGATGTGAAAATACCGGATGAGTAGTATTGACTAAAGAGACAAGAGAAGAAAGACAAAAGTAGAAAGTATCAAGACAATAAAATGGTCATCACATTTTAGGACTGGGTCATGTGTCAACTCGGAACCCACAACGCGAAACTCGGAACACGACTAAATATTCATCACTGCCTCTACATCAGGATCTAATTTGGACTGCTTTGATAATAAGGAAATAGCGATAAAAAGGGTTACAGATATTGTCAATGCCAAAGCGCCTACATCTAAATTATAAGGTATCGGGATCTTAAATATCTTGACCACAAAATTAACCACCAGGCTAGCGATGATGGCAGTACTCGCGGCTAACGGTGTCGCCCTCTTCCAGTTCAAGCCAA